>CAZDMM010000443.1:0-6427 GCA_964505845.1 uncultured Caldilineaceae bacterium | reverse complement strand
TTGCTTTTGTTACCTGACTTCCCTCAAAAGCAAAGAGTTCTGCGGAGTTCTAAATTTAGTGGTAATTAACCTAAGCTTGCATAACCGGGCCTAATTGGCCAGAGACCTTTGCCCCAGTCGCTGCGCCCGCCACAATGAGGCCAATACCGCCAGAGTCAAAATAGTGGCAATTACCCCCAGCGAGAGGCCAATCGGAATTTTGTAGACATCTACCAGCACCATTTTGATGCCCACAAAAACCAGCACCACCGACAGCCCCAATTTGAGATAATGGAACTTGTCTATCACCCCGGCCAACAAAAAGTAAAGGGAGCGCAGCCCCAGGATGGCAAAAACATTGGAGGTATAAACGATAAAGGGATCGGTGGTAACCGCAAAAATGGCCGGTATCGAGTCAACCGCAAAGATAAGGTCGGTGCTTTCAACGATGAGCAGCACCAAGAACAGAGGCGTCGCCATTAACACCCCGGCCCGGCGAATAAAAAACTTGTCATCTTCATATTTTTCGGTTACCGGCATGATGCGCCGCAATAATTTGACCAGTGGGTTGCGCTCCGGGTGCACCTCTTCATCTTTGTGCAAGGCCATCTTGATGCCGGTAAAAATGAGAAACGCCCCAAAAACATAGATGATCCAGTGAAATTCCTTTAACAGCGCCGCCCCGGCGGCAATCAACGCGCCGCGCATCAGCAAAGCCCCGATGATGCCCCAAAACAGCACCCGGTGCTGATAAATGGCCGGTACGGCAAAGAAGGTAAAAATCAACACAAAGACAAAAATGTTGTCCACGCTGAGCGACTTTTCAATCAGGTAGCCGGTAAAAAAGGCCAGGGCCGCCTCGCCGCTGGTATAAGTGCTGTCGGGTACAATTTTATCCCAAAATAAGAAAATCCCGGCATTAAACAGCATGGCCAGGGCAATCCAGACCATGCTCCAGATGGTTGCTTCTTTCACGGTGACGGCATGGGCATGGCGATGGAACACACCCAAATCCAGGGCCAGCATGCCCAGCACAAACAGGTTAAATCCCCCCCACAACCAAAAAGTATCCATTTTTTTAAATATTCCTCTCTGCTTTCTAGGAGTGCAAAAGCTATACTTTTGCACTCCAAATTTTCACAAATTCGTGAACACTTCTAAGCTCTACTTCGAGATAAAAAAAGGCGAGACGCCACGACTCTGCGTGGTAGTCTCGCCAATAGTGACTTGCACATGCGGCCAGCCGAGAGCATTGCTCTGTATTGACGACTGGCCGGCCCGCCCAGGCGGGTGGCTACTCCCTAACCAATGAGATTCAATTATAGCATTGGGCGCAGGATTGTCAATAACTTGCGTGAATTTTTTGGGGCGCGGCCCGGTAAGTCAAGCTGACAGCTTGCCTCACCCACCCATTGCCGCTGGGTGAGGCCGTGTTATAATACCGGTATGGGTGAGGCTTCGCTGCTTGACCAAAGCGCCTGGTGGCTGGTTCCGTATGGGCTGTGCATGCTGCTCATGCTGCATGCCATGATGGAGTTCACCATCAGCCTGCTGGCGCAGCGGTCCCCCGGCAACCGCAAACCGGCCCCCGGCGCCGAACTGCGCCAGCGTTTGCTGGCCCTGCCTGACAACCAGCTTCAGCATCCCCTGCTGCCGGGGCAAGACTGCGATTTTGAAATGTGGTGGAAAACGGAAGAAATCCAGCGTGAACGCCTCCGCAGGGGCCGGCGCAGCAGTTCCGGCCATGTGCGCCTCTTTTTGGATGAGCAGCGTCACGAGCTGCGCCTGCACCAGGTCAACCGCAGTTCCGGTTATTTTATTGGCCTGGTAGGCTGGCTGCCCCGCCTGTGGGGCTATGCCTCAATCAGCGGCGGCCCGCCGGGGCAGGCCCTCACCAACGAGATTGTCAAAGCGGCCCACCGGAGCGGCTGGACGGTGCGGCCGGTGCTGTGGTGGTTTCAGGCCACTTACGGCGGCTATCGCCTGCTGCAAGCGCTGACCCCTGCCCCGCTGCGCCGCTGGTCGGCCCGCCGCTTTTGGGGCATCCTCTATCCTCTCAGTTATTTTGTGGGCATGGGCTATCTGGTATTTATCATCGGCGGGCTGGATTGGCGCAACGGTCTGATCATGCTGGGCATCTCTGCCATTTGGTGGGGGTTTTGGGGCTTGTTTGTGTGGATTCTATGCGGCTTTCCGGCCTTCTGGCGGCGCAAGCGGAGTTAGGCTCATAGATAGTCAAGCGTAGACCGGATCAAGGCTTCCCGCCGGGCCGGGGCATTGAGGCCGGCCTGCTCCATGCCCAGCAGCACCCCACCGACCACCGGCGGCGCGGTCAGCGGCGTAAAGTGCGCCCCCGGCGCAACGGTCTGGATGGTCTGGCGCATGGCCTCAACCAAAAGCGGGCTGCCCTGGTACAGGCTGCCCACCAGCACCACGTCAAACTCCAGCGCCTCAAAGCCAAGCTGGCGAATCACACCCACCGCCAGGCTGCCCAACTCGCGGCCCGCCCACAAGACAATTTCAAGCGCCACCGCGTCTCCCTCCTTCGCCGCCTTAAACACCAGTGGGGCGGCCGTGGCCTCTAATTTCAGGCGTTCCAGGCTTAACCCTTCCAGCAGGTCTTCCAGGTCGCGCGCTCCGGTCTCTACGATGAAGTAGCGGCTTAAGCTCGTGGCCGGGCCGCGTCGAGTCCACTCCAACGCTACAGCTTGAACAGCTTTACCGACCATCTCCAGGCCGCCGGCCACCTCCCCAAAACGCAGCCCGTAGCCGGTCAGGCGGCCTTCACGTCGCCGCCGGTCTCGACCGCGGCAGTTGGCGCGCGTTCCGGCTACCACCGCAATCCCCCAACCGGCCGGCGCGCCGGCCAGCAGGCCGATGATGGTATCGTTGACCAACTGCAGCCGGGGCTCGGCCAGGCCCAGCGGCCGGATGGCGGCCAGGTGCGGCTCTCGCTGCGAGGGCCAATCGTAGCCGGCAATGCCAAAGCCGGCCCCGCTGATCTGCTCAATCGTCAGCCCGGCATCGGCCAAGGCCCGCTGCGTCACGGTCGCCAGGGTAGCCGCCAGCCCCTCATAACCAACATCCTCGTAGTTGCCGGGGCCGGCCTGCCCAAAGCCCACCGCGCGTCCGGCCTCGTCGGCAATCAAGGCGTGGCTTTTGGTCCCGCCGATGTCAACACCCAGAAAGTAAGCGGACACGCCGCTCTCCTTCGAAAATAGCCCTCACCCCCAACCCCTCTCCCAATGGGAGAGGGGAGTCGCGCCAGCGACGGGGTGAGGGATTTTCATCGTCGGTGGCGTGCCGCAGGTTCATGGACACTCCTCTAAAAATAGCTCCGTTCATGTCACTGCGAGCCGCAGGCAAAGCAGTCTCCCGCGCCTGGGTAGGGATTGCTTCAGCCTACGCCCTCGCAATGACATAAGAAGAGGCAATGAGGCGAAAGATCCTTTACCTCATCGTCTCATCGCATCCTCGCCTCATTTTCATTCATGGCACAGCGCCAACGCCTCAGCCGGGCTGGCGTTTTGATGGACGATGGCCCCGATAGCCCGGATCATCTTGACCGGGTTTTCCGCGCCCCACAGGTTGCGGCCCATGGCCACACCGATAGCCCCGGCATCCACAATATCGCGGGCCATTTGGAACGTTTGCTCCAATGTTTTTTGGCTGCCGCCGGCAATCACCAACGGTGCCGGGCAGCTTTCGACCACTCGCTCCAGGTCGGCCTTGCTGCCGGGCCAGGCGGTTTTGACGATGGTCGCCCCCAATTCCGCCCCGGCGCGGGCCGCCCGGCGGATAGCCTCCGCCTGGCCCACCTGCTCCATGAATTGCTCGGTGGGGTACATCATGAAAAGAGCAGGCATGTTCCATTCGGCGCAGGTATCCAACACCGGGCCGGCCTGCTCAATCATCTGGCGTTCCGTTTCCGCGCCGACCAAAATTTCCAGCGCCACCCCATCGGCGGCCCACTTGACCGCCCGCGCCACGCTGCCAAACAGGGCGGCATGCTCCAGGGTGCAGCTATTGGTGAGCATGTGAACGGCGGCAATGTCGGCGTTCATTTCGGGAGACAACGATTGGGCCAGCCCCTGGTTAAAAATAACGGCATTGACCCCGCCCGCAGCCGCCCAGCGAGTGGTCTGGCGCGGGTCAACAATGCCGGGGAGGGGGCCAAAAGGCAGGCCGTGGTCAAAGGGCAGTAAAACGGTTTTGCCCGTCTGGGGGTTAACCAGGCGATCATAGCGGGTTTTCAGTCCAGGGTGCATAAGGTTATCCTTTTCTGGGGCAGACTCGAACAGGCGTGTCACAGAGGGCCATTATGCCGCCTGGGTGAGAAAATGTCAAGCGGTTTTTGAGGGCGATACGACTCATCTCATTGACAAATGGGCGATAGGGTGCTAAGATAGGCAACCGTTCAGCCAGGAGCAACTCTCGGATGGAGCCAGCCTGTTCCGTCTTCAGGCTCCCGTCCCCGGTCTATTTTTTCAGGAGGCAGGGGCGCACCACCAACGATGAAAATCAAACCCCCACTCCAATCCCTCCCCCGAATCGGGGGAGGGGGTATTTTCCAGGGAGATTTTTATGCCCGGACCCGGCTTTGATTTGATTGGCGAAGAAGAGATAGCCGAAGTGGTTGAGGTGCTGCGCGGTGGCTGGATTTATCGCTACGGGCAGGATGATAACCCCAATTTTAAGGCCAAAGTCTGGAGCTTTGAACAGGCTATGGCCCAGCAGGCCGGGGTAAAGTACGCCGTGGCCGTCAACTCCGGCTCCACCGCCCTGTGGATTGCCCTGCTGGGGTTGGGCGTTGGCCCCGGCGATGAGGTGATTGTACCGGGCTTTACTTTTATCGCCAGCATCTCGGCCATTATCTATGCCCGCGCCGTGCCGGTGCTGGCCGAAATTGACCGCACCTTCAACCTTGACCCGGTGGACGTGGAGCGTAAAATCACCCCGCGCACCAAAGCCATCATGGCCGTACACCTGATGGGCAACCTGGCCCGTATGGATGAAATCAAAGCCGTGGCCGAGCGGCGTGGGCTGCTGCTGCTGGAAGATTGCGCCCAGGCGTTCGGCGCATCGTACTATGGGCGGCCGGTGGGCAGCATGGGCCAGGCCGGGGCCTTTAGCTTCAACTACGCCAAGGTTATCACCGGCGGCGAGGGTGGGGCCATCGTCACGGATGATGAGGCGCTGTACAAACGCCTCTTTGCCCTGCACGATCAAGGCCACGCCCCGCTGCGCAAAGGCCGCGAGGTCGGCCTGCGCCCCTTTGTGGGCCTGGATTTCCGCATGACCGAGCTACAGGGGGCGCTGTTGTTGGCTCAATTGCGCAAAGTCGGCTATATTAGAGCGCACCTGCACACCCATAAGCAATTGTTTAACTCTCTGATCAGTGATCTGCCGGGCCTGGAATTTCGGGAGCTGCCCGACCCTCAGGGGGAATGTGCCACGCTGCTGACGGTGATTTTTCCTTCCGCTGAGATTGCTCGCCGGGTGGTGGCTGAGTTGGGCAGCAAACTTCTCTGCGACTCCGGCTGGCATGTTTACCGCAACATGGAGCCGCTGCTGGAAAAACGAGTGCCCATCGAGCGAGGCTGCCCATTTCATTCGGACGCTTTTCCAACGGAAGTAAACTACTACCCCGGCATGCTGCCCCAAACCGATGATTTATTAGCCCGCTCCTTCAATATCGGCATCGGCATGCAGGATAAGGCTCTGGCTACCTATGGGTTGACCGTCCACGCCACTCCCCCGGAAGTGGAGGCCAAAGCGGCCGAATTTCGCAGGGTGGCGAGGAAGTATTTGTAGTCTTGCTACCTGACATCGTAATAAATCTACCTTCCCGGAAGCTGCTTTAGTCTCCGGGAAGGCTACCGGCTTACAAGGAGGTAAGATAGAGCGATATCTCAGGGTTCATCTCGGTTTTTTTCTCCACGTTTTAACCAACCATCTAAATTTTAATTTTTTTCCTATGGGAGGGACAATGTCGTCACAATCTTCACGACGCGACTTTTTAAAGCTGACCGCCGGAGCTTTTGGGGCCGGCGTAGCCGCTTCATCCGCTTTTGGCGGCCTCAAACAGGCGCGAGCCGCCGCCTTGCAGGCCGGCCCCAGCAAATTGCAAGAGGTAATTGACCGCGGGTCGGTGATTGTCGGCACCGGCAGCACCAATCCACCCTGGCACTTTGAGGATGAGTCGGGCAATTTAATCGGCTTTGATATTGAAATGGGCCGGCTGCTGGCCAAAGGCTTGTTTGATGATCCTGATAAAGTTGAGTTTGTGCGCCAGGCCTCCGACGCCCGGATTCCCAATTTGCAGACCAATCAAATAGATGTGGTGTTTCAATTCATGACGGTCAACGCCCAACGGGCGCAGTTAGTTGAGTTCTCGATTCCCTACTACCGGGAAGGCGTCGGCACCTTGGTGCTGGCCGACAGCCCC
>CAZDMM010000442.1:0-6428 GCA_964505845.1 uncultured Caldilineaceae bacterium | reverse complement strand
TAGGCCTTTATGCTTGATCTTAGCCCCCTGGGCCTGGTAGAGCCGCCGTTCTCCCTTTCGCCCGACCCTCGCTATTTTTATGTGTCATTGCAACATAAAGCCACCCTGGCCAAAGCCACCTATGCCATCGAGCAGCGCCAGGGGTTGTCGGTTATTTTTGGTGATGTGGGGGTGGGTAAAACTACCATCGCCCGGCGTCTTTACCAGGTGTACCGCGACCGGTCGGACTACCATACCGCCTATATCCCTACCCCGCTTTATCCTTCTGATTTTCAATTCTTGAAGAATATTTGCGCGGAGTTTGGCCTGAACCCTAAACGCAGCAAGTTACAACAACTGGCTCACTTTGAAGAGTTTCTGATCAACGCTTACAAGGGGGATCGGAATGTCTTGCTGATTATTGATGAGGCCCAGGGGCTTATCGGGCCGCAGTTTGAGCTGATTCGGCAACTGCTCAATTTTGAGACGAATACGCAAAAGCTTATCCAGATTGTGTTGATTGGTCAGAATGAGCTGCGTAATAAACTGCGCCTCAAGCGAGCTTTGGCTTCTCGCGTGGCTACCCGGTCTACCCTGGAGCCGCTTCATTTTGAGGATACCCGCTCCATGATTAATTTCCGGGTGATGGTGGCCGGGCGGCAGGACCCCATGTTTACGGAAACCGCTCTGGTACGTATCTACAACTACAGTCGTGGGATGCCCCGAGACATTTGTGTGATTGGCCTTAATATCCTGCCGATTGCTCTGATCAAAAGAGTGTCGGTGGTAGACGAGCCGTTGGTTGAACAGGTGATCGAGGAGTTACGTTAATGGCTGATAACACCAAACGAGAAGGGCAGGGGACTTTTGCCCAACTGTATGATGTCCAGGAGCAGCTCAGCCGGCGCGGCGCCAAACCCCTGGGGCGTCCCCCCAAAAAAGTTCAGCGTAAACCTACCACTATCCACCTGACCAAAGCCGAAACGCGCAACCTGAACAAGTTGCAGCTTTTGGTCAGCGAACAGATTACCATCAATCGTAGTGAATTGGTGGGCGTGGCAATTGATGTTTTGACGCTTTTGGTGGAAGAAAAAGTTAAAAATATGGCGGCCAATAGCCAAATAAATGATATCGAGGCTTTTCGCCAATACATTTGTGATGTTATAAAATCATAAAATTATAATTTTGTAAAATCACGAATGATTAAACGCCTGCCGTGCAAGTTAAGGGTGAGACTGGGGTTGGCGAGCTTCTTCAATCAAGCGTTCCAGGGTGTTGGTATCCAATAGAGAAAATGAGATACCGGTGGCGGCTAACTCTTTATGTCCCAAATTGCGAAAGGAACGAGCGCACGCAGCCCGTGACATCGCATCATAAATGGCAACAAAATTGGTGGCATTTGGATTTTGCGCCAGGACGTATCTTATAAATTCCAGGGCTATTTTGTTCAAGGTTTATACCCATTTGTAAAAGTTCAATTGAGTATTCCCCATTATAGCACAAATCCCGGCTTCCTGACTTTAAAAAAATCGCTCTGACCTTAAAATCTGGCCGCGCGGGTGGATGCTCCCAAATCCCATGGCCAATACGCTTAAGTAATCTATAGACCGGTTATGACGCATAGTTTGAAAATTTCCTCCTCCCGGCCAACTCTGGCGCTCATTGCCAACGATGTAATCGGCGAGCGCATGGCCGGCCCTGGGATTCGCTACTGGGAATTTGCGCGGGTGTTGGGTCAGCATTTTCCCGTCAAATTAATTATCCCGCCGGTAGTCTCTATGGAGTCTGGCTCTCCCTCGGAGCCGCCAGCCCCCTTTGTTCATATTTGTTCCCAACTGGATGACCTTCGCCATGCCGTTGAGGATTGTGATGTTATCATTACGCTGGGGGTAATCCTGTACTTTTATCCATTTCTGGCTAAACTGGGTAAACCCCTGGTGCTGGATATGTACAATCCTTTTTTGATCGAAAATTTGCAGCGAGAATTTGAGAGTGACTTTTCAAAGCAGCTAAGTTCCTACGAAAATTTTTTAGAGGCGCTCAAAATACAGCTCCTGGCCGGTGATTTTTTTATCTGCGCCGGCGAAAAACAGCGTGATTATTGGCTGGGGGCGCTTTCGGCTGTGGGACGAGTTAACCCCTATACTTATCAGCATGATCCTGCCCTGCGCCGCCTGATTGAGGTGGTCCCCTTTGGTTTGCCGGCCCGGCCGCCTCAGCATACCAAAACTGTTTTAAAGGGGGTCTACAAAACTATTGCCCCTAACGATAAGGTGATCTTGTGGGGCGGGGGTATCTGGAACTGGTTTGACGCCCCGACGATGATCAAGGCCATGCCGCTGATACTGCAGAGCCGGCCCGATGTTAAACTTTTTTTTATGGGAGTCCAGCGTCCCAATCAAGATGCAGCCACCGCCAAAGCCGTGGAGCAGGCCGTAACGCTGGCTCAAACGCTGGGTCTGTACGACCGGTCTGTTCTTTTTAATGATTGGGTTCCTTATGAGGAGCGGCAAAATTATTTGTTAGAGGCTGATGTAGGGGTCAGTTTACATTTAGGTTATTTGGAAACACGCTTTGCTTTCAGAACCCGCCTCTTAGATTATCTGTGGGCCGGTTTGCCGACCGTTGCCACCGGCGGCGATGTATTGAGCGAAGCCCTGGCGAGTCAAAATTTAGCTCATCTGGTGGCTCCAGGTGAGGTGGACAAAGTGGCTCACACCCTTTTGGACCTGCTTGATCGGCCAAATTTGCGGGCCGAGTACGCCGCCCGGTTCAAGCAGGTAGCCGCTCAATACCAATGGGAGGAGGTAGTGCGTCCACTGCTAGAATTTTGCGCTAACCCGGTTTTAGCCCCTGATAAAGCTTATCTATCTCGGCAATCATTATCCCCAAACCGGCAAAACTCTACTTTGTCTCCGCTGCAAAAAGGCTGGCGCGCTTTGCAGATGGATGGAGCTTCAGGTTTGCTCCGGCAGAGCCGCGACTACCTGCGCTGGAAACTGAGCAAACGTCAAAAGTTGTAAGCGATATTTGGAATAAATAGTGGAGTTTGACGATTAAATTCGGTAGTGTTTCACAGGGTGCGGTGAACTCTCCACCAGAATCCAACCAGTAACCCGCCATAAATCCCCAGCAGTACCCCATAAAAAATAATGCTTCCCCACAAAGCGGGCCGATGACGAGTTATTTGCTCCGATAAGTGCTGCAGTTTCTCGGCAGGGGACATCTGGAAGCAGGCCCGAAAAGTAATATCGGCCGGAATCGGCTTGCCTCCCACAAACGCCGAGCCAAAGGGGTAAACATCCTTGTCAAAACCGCCTACGGTAATGGCGTTGCCCGGCTCTGAGGTAGGGGATTGTAATAAAATAAAATAGTTTTTTCCGCTGGAATGAGACACAGCCGGAAAGTTAAACGTCCGCCACTCCTGATCTCTCACCGAATCGGCTTGAAAGGTGGCGCTAAAAACCTCTGCTCCCTGCAAAGGGTGGTCTAATGAGGCGGGCAGTTCTAACAAACGCAGGTTAACTTGGCCGGTGTTCTTCCGGTTGTAGGTTTGAAATAACAGGTCTACCCGATTAAGCTTATCCCTGGGGGCCACAAAACTTTGCCCAATGGTCCGGTCTCCCCAAATTTGCTGCTCCGGCGAGGGCTGGAGGTTGATGTTGGTAAGCTGGCCCTGGCAGCCCAGTTGATCAACCAAAGAAAAGCCGATCACCGCCAGGCCGGCTAAACTCAGGCTAAAGAGAAGAACGAGGAAACTGCGTGAGGACATAGGGTTGCCAATTAACCGGAGTAAAAGAATGGAATGATATAGGCCAACAAGACCATAGAGTCGAATAAAAATAGAGCCGCCGTCATCAGCATGAAGGCCGGCTTGCGCCAGGCCGGCGGGATAAGCTGCCGCCAGCCCAGCATCAAAAAAATTGAGAGCGGAACTATGACCGGGTACAGGGAGCGGCCTTGCCGGTAAGAAAGCGACCCGGTCAGGATATGCCAGCCAAGCTGGATGGCAATGGCTGCCCCAACGGAAACGCCTAACAGCAGCAGGCTGCGCCCGGCCGGAGACGACAACCTGGCTAGCGTTGAGCGCCGCATGCCGGCCAGAAGAATAACCAGGCCCACCACCGTCAAACCACATATGAACAGCAAGATTTGATACCACATAGGGTTAAGCCGTAAGATGGCCCAGCCCGGCATGGCCCAATAACTGGCAAAAATATCGGCCAGCACCACCGGATTCAGGTAAAACTGCCGGTTGAGAGCGCCAGACCAGGCCAAACGGGCCAGCTCTACCAGCCGGCCGGGGGCCAGAAAATAAGCGCCCAAAAGCGCCCCGCCAAACACCAGGAGCAACCAACGCCAGTGGGCGCGATACCGGTACAGAAAAAACAGCCCCAGCGTGGCCAGAGAAAAAAATAAAAAGTAGGCTGTGGCTTTGGTCCATACCGCCAGCAGCGCAAAGGCAAGAGCCAGGCCCACATTTAAGCGGGTCGGCCCCGGATAAAAAGCGCGGACCATAAAGAACAGGGCTGCCGTAGCCAATAACTCGGCCAGGTTGCCGTTGTTCACGGTGGATAGGATGTGGCTGTGTTGTGGATTCAACAGAATGAGCAGCGGCGCGCCCCACACCAGAAAAGCGTCGCCGGGAAAAAGGGTCAAAGTGATGCGGTAGGCCAACCAAATCATCGCTGCCCCCATCACCACCGTGTAGAGTCGAATCAGGTAAAGTTGAAACACAATCTCCTGTGATGGAGCCAACAACAGCGGCCAGCCCATCACCGCATAAGAAAAGCGGCTGCCATACGCGCCGCCGTAGATTTGGTGATAGAGGTCTACATAAGCTTCTAACGGAGCGCCTGGCGTATCTTTGGGGCGCACCAGGGTATAAGCGGTGAATTGAAACGTCACCAGCGAGTCCCTTAGCTCGGTGTACCAGGCCGGTGGATTGGCCGGAGTGCTGTTCCAATCCGCCGCCGCCAGCGAGGCTTTGACTCGTTCAAACTGAGCCGGTTCGTCGGGCGCCTGCCAGGGGGGGATAACGGCGGCGTAAATGATACCGCGCACCAGGGCCAGGGCCAGGATGAAGCATAGCAGGGAGGAGCAGGAAAACGAGGGTTGAGCCGGGGCTTTTTGAACCTCAACGGAAAGTGACATAGCTCTCAGGCCGGGTAATGGTGTTTAAGCACCCGCTCATAAAGCCGTTGGAATGAAGCCAGCATTGCGCCCTGCGAAAAATCCCGCTGACCCACCTGTTGGGCGGCCCGCTGCCGGGCCTCATAACGGCTCGACAGGGCTTCGACGGCGGCCAAAATATCCTCCGACGTTACCTTTTCGACCACCTGGCCGCAGCCGGTTTGCTCCACGTAATCGGCCATAGGAATGGCCCGATTCAGCAGCACCGGCTTGCCTGCCGCCAACGAGTCGAGCAGCGAGTGGGGATAGGATTTGATAATGGCCGGATCAGTGGCCAGGGTGATGCTGGCATGCACCCCGGCCAACACCCCGTTGACATCTACTTGCCGATTGATAACTTCGACCTGCTGCTGTAGGTTCATACGGTTCACCAGGCTGGCCATCTCTTCCGCCAAAACGCCCCGCCACAAAAAAATCAAATGAAGCTGCGGGCACTGCTGCGCCGCCTGGAGCAGGGCCTCCACGCCTTTGCTGCGGAACTGGGCCTTGGTCCAGGGGGCCGAAGCCGCCATCAGCCTGATTCCGCCGCGCCGCGCATCCAGCGGTAACGGCGTGTGGCTAAAGCGGCTGGCGTCAATCCCAGGCCAAACCAGGCCGACATTGTCTATCCCCCAACCCTGGAGCCGTTTTTGGCTGCGCTCGTCGGCCACCGCCACCGCCGCCAGCCGGTTGAAAAAAGCGGCGTTGGGGCGCTGCTCATTCACCCCACTGCTGACCGAGTAAATGACCGGGCGTTTGAGCCAGCGCAAAATCGGGAAGGGAAACGGGTCGGGATTGTACAGGTGGTGCAAATCTAAATGGTTTTCGTCTGCGCGCAGTTGTTTAAGCCGCTGAAAGCCAAATAGCAGCCGGGGCAGGTAGATGGGGGAGCGCTGGTTGGGATTCAGATAGACCAACTCGCCGCCAAAGCGCCGGCGCAGGGCGCTGATTTCCTGGGACAGGGCCTCGGCGGCCGGCAGCTTGGGGGGCAAAACCGTCAGGTGATAGAGGATATTCATAAATCATCTATCAGGCGCTTACCCTGGAGCGGGCGGGCCGGGGTGTGGGGCTGCTTGAGGATCGCCAAAACCCGCTCATTTTGCCCGCCAAAACGTCCCTGCCAGGCATCCCATAACCCCAGCCAGACTGCCCCGGCGCTGTGCCCTTTGCCGCTCAAGCGCAATTTTAGGGCCAAAGCCAGGCTGTAAAGAGTCCAAAAAAGGTGCAGCCACACCTGCCAGCGGTGATGCTTGCTCAAAAAGATGAAGCGGTTGCGG
>CAZDMM010000441.1:0-6453 GCA_964505845.1 uncultured Caldilineaceae bacterium | reverse complement strand
GAGGAGTAGCCAATCAATCCTGAAGTGCCGGTCACTTGTTCTTAACATGAGCCAATCTTTAAGGAGGGAAGATACCCCTATGAATATTAAGTTTTACTTGCCTCAAAACCGAACCGTCTGGTGGCGGCCAAATTGGCCGGCCGTGCTGTTGGCAGCGCTGTTAGCCTTTGGCGTGGTAGTTTGGCAACATTTTATCCATTTTTACATCTTAAGCGTCAGCGCCGATCCCTTGAGTGATCACCTATTGCACATTCTGCGCGATAGCATACTGGCTTTTGTGCCGGCCCTGGGGGCTGTGTTGACCGGCCTGTGGTTAGCCCGGCGGCTAGGCGTGGGCCAGCAAAACCCCTGGCCCGGCCTGGTGCAGCGAGCGGCTCTCATCTCGGTGATTTTTTTCCTGCTCATGATCCCGCTGGTTAGCCTGCACGGTTTTATTGACGAAACCTTGCTGCCGGCCGGAGAAAGCGTACTCGACCATCACCACAGTCTGGAGCTGGCCGAAGGCGTTGACGGTCTCCTTCATAACTTGTGCGATGCCCTCATTGGTCAAGCCATCACGTTGCCCTTGCTGCTGCTGGGTTTGATGGCCCTGACCTGGCAGCGCCAATCAAAAACGGCTCCCCGCCGGCCCGGCCGAGCAGCCGGTTCCTGGCTGCCCCATCTCTCGGCCTGGCCAACCTTCGTTCTGGCAGCCACGTTTGTTTTAGTCGCAGGCTGGCAGGCGGCTCAGGCCGCCGGCCTGGGGGCAACCCCCTTACCGGCCCCGACCGCCTTGGATAGCAGTTGCGGCGGCCCCCAACGGGCCTACAATGTCTCGGCTATTAGCCTCAATATAACCCTCAACCGCTTTGGCGACCACGACCCCAATGCCTTTATGTATGTGCTGGATGAAAACATCCCGGCCGTGCGCGCTCAAGAGGCGTCGCGCACCGTTTCGATTGGTTTGCGCAAAGACCCCATTCAACCGCTGGCTATCCGAGCCAATCTGGGTGATTGTTTGATCATTCGCTTCACCAACCGGTTGAGCAGCCCCGCCTCGCTGAATATCAGCGGCCTGCCCTACAGCGTTGACAGCGCCGCCGGTATGGTCGGCAAAAACCCCAGCAGTTTTGCCGCGCCCGGTCAAAGTATGACCTATCGCTTCCCCATCCCTACCGACCCGGAGGCCGAGGGCGCTTATTATTTCCGCAGCCATGGCCTGAGCCGCCAGCAAACCGCGCACGGCCTGTTTGGGGCGGTCATTGCCGAACCGAAGGATTCCCAATACCTTGACCCGGAAAACGGTCAGCCCATGAACGGCAGCAACTGGGAAGCCATCATCGTTGACCCGCATGGAATTAGTTTTCGGGAATATGTCCTGTTCTACCATGAAATCGGCGACGATAATTTCCGCGTTCTGGACAAAAACAACAACCAGTTGCCCATCGTAGACGATACCACTAATTCTTACAAACCGGGTTCGCGCGGTATCAATTACCGCAGCGAACCGTTCCGCAACCGTATGTTATTGAAAGCGGACAAGTCGCAAGCCTATGGCTCTTATATGTTTGGCGACCCGACCACGCCGATACCGCGCTCTTACCTGGGTGAGCCAACCAAGACCCGCCTGCTGCACGGCGGCAGCGAGTTGTTCCATGTGCATCACCTGCACGGCGGCGGCGACCGCTGGCGGCAAAATCCGCACGCCGATAACTCCGATATTGGTGGCGGGCTGGAAAAAGTGCCGCTGCAAAACCGCCGCTCCATAGCGCTCGACTCGCAGACCATCGGCCCCTCAACCACCTTTACCCTGGAGCACGAGTGCGGCGCGGGCGGCTGCCAGCAGTCGGCCGGCGACTTCTTGTTCCACTGCCATATCGGCCCACACTATGTGGCCGGCATGTGGGGTTTCTGGCGGGTGTTCGACACCCAACAGCCCGACCTGGCCCGCATCCCCAATCGTCCGGCCCCGCCCCAGGCCGTCAACTCGTTGGGCCTGATTGGTAAGATGGTTGAAGGCAAAACCCTGACGCCCCGCGCCAGCCTGACCAACCCCAGCGCCCAACGCGCCCTGGAAGATTGGGTGGAAGCCCAAATACCGCCACAGGGTGTGCCGTTTGATGATGAAGATGCCACCGTTTGGAACTGGCAGTTGGTTTACGTTAACAACGATCTGACCAAACCCCTCTACCTGGGTGAACCCGAAACCACCAAAGTTTGGGTTAACTACCAATCGCCTACGCCGGGCCAGCGGCCGGAAATCAAATTTAACCCGCTTAATGGTCGTTACGCTTTCCCTTTGCTGCGACCCCACCTGGGCCAGCGGCCGCCTTTCTCACCTAACGGCCATACCGGCGCGCCCTGGCTGGGCGAAAACGGTTCGCTTGAGCGCCCCGACGCTTTATGTCCGAGCAGCCAGGTAGTACCGTCCACCCAAACCCGTTACTATCCTATTACCGCTATTGACCTGCCCATCAAGATAACCAAAGATAAAACCGACCCGACCGGCATGCTCTTTGTGCTCAACGAAGATAAAGCGGCCGTCCGGGCCGGGCAAAAACCGGCCCAACCCCTGTCCATTCGCTCCAACGTGGGCGACTGCGTGCGCATGCTCCTGACCAGCGAGCAGTTGGATGCCAACCATTTGAACCATGCCAAAGTCAACATGCACACTCACTTTGTGCAATTTGACCCGCAGGCCTCCGACGGCGTCATCAGCGGCATGTCCTTTGAGCAGTCTGTCCGGCCCTACCCCACCGAAAATCGCACCCTGACGGCAGCCACCGCAGTTGGGGCTACCACTATCAATGTAACTCAGGTCAATCGGCTGCGGCCGGGCATCTTTATCGGGGTGGGTCTGGGCGAGGGTATGTGCGACCCGAATAACGGGCAGCCAACCTCCAGCCCGAATCAATCGTCGCGGCCCTGCACCGAAATCCGTAAAATCAAGAGCATTAACGGTACCACCATTACCTTGACCCAACCGCTGGCCAATGTTCATGCCAAAAGCCAGGCGGTGGGTGTGGAGTTTGTGCAATCGCTGTGGTATTCCGACGTTGACTCCGGCACCATTTTCTGGCACGCTCACATCACCTTCCATGACTGGTACCACGGGCTGTTTGCCACCCACATCATCGAACCGCCAGGCTCAACCTATCATGATCCGGTCACCGGGGCGGAAGTTCGCAGCGGCACGGTGGTAGACATTCACACTAACGGCAGCGCCGGTTATGGCGAGTCGGGCAGTTTCCGCGAGTTCATGATTTTTATCCACAACGGCAACCCGGCCATCGGCACCGACTCCGGCAGCACCATCAACCTGCGAGCCGAACCGTTCAGCCGGCGCGGCAGCGACTCCTCGCTGGTCTTCTCGTCGGTTAAGAACGGCGACCCGCTCACGCCGCTGCTGCGGGCCTATGTGGGCGATCCGATTGTCTTCCGGGGGATGGGGGCGGTGGAAAAGGTTGGCGGTTTGCGCCTGACCGGCCACCGCTGGTGGGAGGAGCGATTCTCCGGCGATGTGGAATTGTCCGATTCCATAGACCTGGGCATTTCCGACCATACCGATCTGGTGGTTGACGGCGGGGCCGGCGGTCCGGCCGGCAAACCTGGCGACTACCTCTACTACAGCACCCTTGGCCGAGATTTTGTGGGTGGGGCCTGGGGCATCATGCGAGTTCACGACAAATTGCAAGCTGCCCTTAAACCCCTACCTGGCCATAACCCACCCTCCGGTTCCGGTGGCTTCCCGCAGCAAACCTTTACCGGCGGCAACCCGGTTGAAGCCAGCAGTCCGGGCAACGTCTGTCCCTCCGGGGCAACGGTACGCGCGTACGAAACCAGCATCTTCAAAATGCCGATTACTTACTTTGCCGGTCTGGCCGGCACCGATTTGGGCGGGGTGATGTATGCCCTGGCGGCCGATGAGCCGGCCATCCTGAGCGGCCAAAAACCGGCCGAACCGCTGGTGCTGCGGGTCAACGCCGGGGAATGTCTGGAGATTGGTTTGACCAATCACCTGAGCGAGCGGGCCTCGCTCAACCTGGGCGAACTCCTGTTTGACCCGCAGGGTTCCTATGGCGCGGCCATTGGCTACAATGCCAACTCAACCGTTGCCCCCAACCAGCGGCGGGTGTACCGCTACTATGCCGACCGTGAATTGGGTACCAGCATCATGCTCAACCTGGCTCACCCCCAACTGGGCGCGCGCGGCGCGTTTGGCGCGGTCATCGTCGAACCGGCCGGCGCGGTCTATCGCGACCCGCGTACCGGCAACCCGCTTTTATCGGGCACGCATGCCGACATCATCTCCAACAATGCCATTTTCCGGGAAGATGTCATGCTCTTCCAGGATGAAGACCCGCGGTTGGGGCAGAATACGATGCCTTATCACACCGGCGTCGAAGGGTTTGTCGGGATCAACTACCGGGCTAACCCGCTGCAACTGCGCCTGGCGGCCAACCCCGATCCGTCCAAAGCGTTCGACAGCAACACCCACGGCGACCCGGCCAATCTCTTTGAGGTTTATACCGGCGATCCAATTCGCTACCGGGTAGCCCTGCCCTGGGGTGAGCAAGACCATGTCTTTGGGCTGGAAGGCCATCGCTTCCCCCTGGAGCCGCACATGCCCGGCTCGGCCGAAACCAGCGCCCGCAAACTGCTGCCGGGCGAGGCGTATGAGGTTTTGCCGGTTGACGGCGGCGGCGGCGGCATCACCAGCGGCGGCGATTATCTCTATGGCGATATGCGCGCCCCCTTAACCGAGGCTGGTTTGTGGGGCATTATGCGCGTCTATCCATCCCAACAGCCGGGGTTACTACCCTTGCCGGTTCCTGGGGATCAAACACCGTTGGCTCAGAACGATACGGCCACCACCGTCCAGAACCAGACCGTCACCATCCCGGTGCTGGCCAACGACAGCGACCCGGACAACGATAACCTGACCGTCTTTGCCGTCACCACGCCCCTGAGCGGTACGGTGGTCAACAACGGTGCGAATGTGAAATACACCCCGGCCACCGGATTCACCGGCTCGGACAGCTTCAACTATACCGTCTCCGATGGTCGGGGAGGTGTAGCCAGCGCCTCGGTGGCGGTCACGGTTAATGCCCCGACCATCCTGGCTCTGCTCCCGCTGACGCCAACAGCGACGGTGACGCCCATGGAGACGGTGACCCCAACGGAGACGGTCGCACCGACGCTCACCCTGACCCCGACGGTGACAGTGACCCCAACCGAAACCACCACCCCAACCACCACAGTCACGCCGGAAGTTACCGCAACGCCGACCATCACGGCCACGCCGGAAGTTACGCCGACGCCAACGGAGGCGGCGACGCCGGTGATCACCGCGACGGCGACGCCGGCCAACACCGCGCCGGTAGTAGCTATCAGTTCACCGGCCGAGGGGGCTTCGTTTGAACAAGGAGCGGCGGTCAACCTGGTGGCAACGGCTAACGATGCCGAACAGGGCGATCTGAGTGCCAGCCTGAGCTGGAGTTCGGACCTGATCGGAGCGCTGGGCACGGGCGGCTCATTGTCGTTAAGCAATCTGGGGGTGGGCACGCACCACCTCACCGGCGCGGTGACGGATGGCGGCGGCCTGTCCGGTTCGGCCAGCGTTACGGTTATCATCACGGCTCCGGCCCCCACCGCCACGCCAACGCCAACACCGACGCCTGTCCCGGCAGCGGAAAGTCTAACCGTAAGCCGGGCCGAGTTTACAGCCAGCAAAGGGGAGTGGCGAATCGAAGGGACCAGCACCAAAGTAGGACCGGGCAACACGATCACCATTTACCTGGGGCCTACTGCTAGCGGAACGGTTCTTGGTACAGTTGATGTAGATGCTTCAGGAACCTGGAAGTATCAAGCGAGTGGTTCCTCAACTGTGCCGGATAGTAGTAATACTATCAGCGTCATGTCCACCGGCGGAGCCAAAGGCGAGGGAGTATCCCTAAAGCTCAACTAGATTCTTAAGCTAACAGGAAAGTTTATGATGCCGTCATTTGAAGATAATCCGCCCAAATCAGGGGTTAAAGCTTTGAGAGCACGCAAAGGTCCCTGGTGGCCAGGGCAATGGCCTTTGTGGATAATATCCCTTGTATTGATGCTGACAATGTTAGCCTGCGGTTTCGGTCGCTCCGATGGAATTGTCATGCTGAACCGCCTGCCTACCCTCACCCCCACCTCTTTCGTCCCAACTCCAGCCGGGCAGGCCAACACTCCGATTCCCCAAACTCCTGCCACCTATGCTCCCGCTCTGACCCAATATAACGACACCCCCGCCCCGGTTGCCGCCATCGCTACCCCTACCCCTCAACCCACCCTGGCAATAACCGATAATCCCACCCTCCCTACCCCCCTGCCTACCCCAACTAACTCACCTACCCCGGCTGCCGGCCCCACCGCCACCCCTGCCCCCACTCTGACCCCCACCCCCCAACCAGCCCAGGTTTCGTGGTCCCCCCCAAAACC
>CAZDMM010000440.1:0-6472 GCA_964505845.1 uncultured Caldilineaceae bacterium | reverse complement strand
GGGACGAGATTCCTGATCTGGCTGTAACCTTATCCCACGAAATTGGACGCATCGGCCTGCTAGAGCGCGAGAACGCCGCCATCATGAATGCCTGCCTGCGCGACCTGGCCCTCCACATTGTGGCCTCTTTTAGCAAAGCCCTCACCGATTTGCATATCCACGCTCCCTTCTATTTGAGCCAAAATGACGGCACCTTGATGAACGCCGACTTTGCCGAGAAATACCCGGTGCTCACCTTTGCCTCCGGGCCAACCAACAGCATGCGCGGGGCAGCCTTTCTGTCGGGGGTCAAAGAAGCCATGGTGGTTGATATTGGCGGCACCACCTCCGATGTGGGCATGTTGATTCACGGTTTCCCGCGTGAGGCTTCGGTGGTGGTACAGGTGGGCGGGGTGCGCACCAACTTCCGCATGCCCGACGTTTATTCTTTTGGCTTGGGCGGGGGCAGTTTGGTTCGCCAGGAAAATGGTCAACTACGCATTGGGCCGCAGAGCGTGGGTTATGAGCTGACCACCAAAGGCCGGATTTTTGGCGGCGATATCCTCACCACCTCCGACATTGCGGTGGCGGGCGGGCTGGCCGATATTGGCGACCCGGCGGCGGTGCGGGGGTTAGACCGGCAGTTGGTGCAGGAGGCGGTTGCCATGATGCAGGAGATGGTGGAGGTAGCCGTTGACCGGATGAAGACCAGCGCCGAACCGATTCCGGTCATCATGGTCGGCGGCGGCAGTATCCTGGTGGGTCAGAAAGTGCGGGGGGCTTCGGAAATGATTAAACCGCCTCACTTTGCGGTCGCCAACGCCATCGGCGCGGCCATTGCTCAGGTGGGCGGTGAAACCGACCGCATTTTCTCCCTGGAGAAAATGGGCCGAGAAGACGCCCTGGCCCAGGCCCGAGAAGAAGCTATCCAGAAGGCCGTGTCCGCCGGGGCCGACCCGGCCACCGTCCAAATTGTTGATGTCGAAGAAGTTCCCCTAGCCTATTTGCCCAGCAACGCCACCCGGATTCGGATGAAGGCGGTGGGCGACCTGGCGATGGGCTGAGGAGATACCAGCATGCGATTGATTCACCCGGAAAATTTGGAAGATTTGGCCGTGGGCGCGGCAGTACTGGGGACCGGCGGCGGCGGCGACCCATATATTGGCAAATTGATGGCCGCCCAGGCCATTCGCCAATATGGGCCGGTTCAGTTGGTAAGTGTTGATGAACTGGCTGACGATGCTTTGGTAGTACCTTCGGCCATGATGGGTGCACCGACGGTGATGGTTGAAAAAGTACCCAGCGGTGAGGAAATCATCGCCGCCTTTCAGTCTTTGCAGGATTATCTGGGACATAAGATTGATGCGACAGTCTCCATTGAAGCCGGGGGGCTAAATTCGACCACCCCCTTTACGGTGGCGGCGCGCATGGGTATCCCGCTGGTGGACGCCGATGGCATGGGCCGGGCCTTCCCGGAGATTCAAATGGTCACTTGCACCATGCACGGCGTTTCAGCCACGCCGATGTCGCTGGCAGACGAGAAGGGCAACGCTGCCATTATTAACACCATCAACAATCGCTGGACCGAACGCTTTGCCCGCTCCCTAACGGTGGATATGGGCGCGTCGGCTATGATTGCCCTGTACGCCATGAGCGGCAAGCAAGTCAAAGAGGCTATGGTTCCCGGCACTTTGAGTCTGGCTGAAACGATTGGCCGGAGCATCAGGGAAGCGCGGGCCAATCATACCGATCCCATCAAAGCCGTCCTCAATCTAACCCAGGGATATGAGGTCTTTCGGGGCAAAATTGCCGATGTGCAGCGCCGCACTGTCGCCGGTTTTGCTCGCGGCGAGGCTACGTTCCAAGGGATTGGTGATTATGGCGACAGCCAAATGGTTTTGCAATTTCAAAACGAGCACCTGGTAGCGATTCAGGACGGCCAGATTGTGGTATCGGTACCCGATTTGATTACGGTGCTTGATATTGAAACCGGCGAACCCATTACCACCGAGGGGCTTCGCTATGGTTTCCGGGTGGTCGTCTTGGGCATGCCTTGCACGCCCAAGTGGCGTACCCCGGCAGGCTTGGCCCTGGTAGGGCCGCGCTACTTTGGTTATGATATTGACTACGTGCCGGTAGAAGAGCGGTACGGGTAAATATTCAGGTGGTAAGGGTATATCTGAGAGACTTCATGTGACGTGTTGCGTGTTTCAAACTCGTTCCCAAACTGAGGCTCAAACTCGTTCCCAAACTCAGTTTGGGAACGAGTTTGAACGAGTTTGAACGTTCAACGAGGTGACACCGAATGCAACTTTCCTTCCAGGATTTGGAAGATTTAGCCCGCGGCGCGGCCTTTTTGGGGACCGGCGGCGGCGGCGACCCCTACTGTGGCCGGCTGATGGTGGAACAGGCCATGCGTGAGGGCGGCGTGGTTGAAATTATTGATTTGGACGACGTGCCGGACGACGCACTCATCATCCCTACGGCCATGATGGGCGCACCGACGGTTCTGATTGAAAAATTGCCGGCCGGCGATGAGGCCATCCAATCGCTGCGGCGCCTGGAAGAGCATTTGGGCCGCAAAGCCTTTGCCACTATGCCCATCGAGTGCGGCGGCATCAACAGCACCATGCCGCTGGTGGTCGGCGCTCGCCTGGGTTTGCCGGTGGTAGACGCCGATGGCATGGGCCGGGCTTTTCCCGAGCTGCAAATGGAAACCTTCCATGTGTATGGCGTTGCCGGTACACCCATGGCCCTGACCAATGAATATGGCGACTCGGTACTGGTGACCACCCACGATAACTTTATGATGGAATGGCTGGCACGAGGCATTACGATTCGCATGGGGGGCGCTGCCTATATCGCCGAGTATGCCATGGATGGCCGCACGGCCAAACGCACCGCCGTGCCGCGCACCCTGAGTTTGGGCCTGACCATTGGCCGGGGAATCCGCCAGGCCCGGCAGCAACATCGTGACCCCTTTAGCGCCCTGATTGAACTCCTCAAAAACACCCCCTATAAATTTGGCGCCATCATCTTTGAGGGCAAAGTGATTGACGTCTTTCGCCGCACCACCGAAGGCTTTGCCAAAGGCCGGGCCATTCTGGAGGCAAGCAGCAATGAGCGCGAACAGATGGAGCTAATTTTCCAGAACGAGCATCTGGTCGCTCGCGTTAACGGCCAACTCAAAGCCATCGTGCCAGATTTGATTTGTGTCCTCGACAGCGAAACCGCCGAACCGATCACCACCGAAGCCATCAAATATGGGCAGCGGGTCAAGATTATGTCCGTCAGCGTGCCGGAGATTATGCGCACCCCGGAAGCCTTAAAAGTATTCGGCCCGGCCGCCTTTGGCTTTGATGAAGAATTTTGTCCGATTGAAACATTAGTAGGAAGTAAGGAGTAAGAAGTAGGGATTAAGTCCTCTATTCCCTGCCCCGTACTCAATGAAAATGTCATTGCGAGGCCGGAGGCCGAAGCAATCCCTCACCCGAGGATTGGACGCTACGCGGCTTCGCCTGCGGCTCACGGTGACATAAAGAGCTACTTTCACAGGAGGTAACATGTCAAACCACATCGCCATGACCGAAACCGAAGCCTTGAAACTGCTGGCGTACCTTACCTCCAGCGCCGATATTTCGCTGTTTGAGCCGGAGTTATACGGCCCTTTCCGCTTGATTGACGCCGCCAGCCAGTTGGCGGAGTCTGTTTTAGCCCACGATCCCGGCGAGCGGCGCGAATTTTGGGAAGCCATCAAAACTGAAATTGACCAGAAGAAGGTCTGGTTGATGTTTGACCGGCCCGGCTATAGAGAATTCCTGGCAGCCATGCCCGGCAAGGTAGCCAAGGAATTGGCAAAAGTTGTTGAATAATTTATTTTGGAAGAATGGAAGGCTGGAGGGGGAAAAATCTACCAGCCTCCCATCCTTCCAGGCTTCCGCCCTTCCCAAATTTGAGGAGGTTGTATGAGCACCAAAGACCCGGTTTTCCAGGCCATCAAAACCCGCCGATCTGTCCGCCGCTTTACGGAAGAGCCGGTGTCACGCGAGATTCTAGTTCGCCTGATGGAATCGGCCCGCTGGGCGCCCAGCGCTGGCAACCGCCGCATTCACAAATTTGTGGTGATAGAAGACCTGCCAACAGTGCATCTCATCCGTACCTTCTCGCCAGGGATGTTGTCCAACCCTACCGCGCTCATCGTCATCTGCACGGATAAAATCAAAGCCGCGGCCGAGGGGGTCAAACTGGCCCTGGACTCCACCACCTGGATTGACGTAGGCGCAGCCGCCCAAAACATTATGCTCACCGCCCTGGAATTGGGTATCGG
Source organism: uncultured Caldilineaceae bacterium (assembly GCA_964505845.1). GTDB lineage: Bacteria > Chloroflexota > Anaerolineae > 4572-78 > J111 > DSQQ01. The sequence continues at coordinate 2,166 of CAZDMM010000440.1, read as the reverse complement.
CTCTTGCCCAACCACCTCTTTTAGCCACAGCGGGGTGCGCTCCGTACTAAACCTGCCCGACCATCTGGAGCCGGAGTACATTGTGCAACTGGGCCACCCGCTACCGGAAACACGAGTGGTGCGGAGCGGGGTGTCCACCAAATTAACGGTTGATGACATTACTTATTGGGGAGTGTTTGAGAAGAGGAGTTAATTAAATCTGTAGTGCGTGGTACGTGGTGCGTAGATTAATGAACTACGCCCCACGCCCCACGCACTACACCAGCAATTTACCCAGGAACTATTAGTGACATCACCCATTGACCCATTCACCTTAGAAATCATCAAAGCCAAGCTCCTGGCTATTGCCGAGGAGATGAGCGTGGTGCTGGCCCGCACCAGCATGAGTCCCATTGTATACGAAGTGTTGGATTTTGCCTGCGGCTTGACCGACCCGGAGGGCCAGGTTATCTCCCAGGCCAACGGGTTGACCCTCTTCACCGGCACGTTTGCCACCCAGGTGCAATCGGTGGTCAAAAAGTTTGGCCGGGCTGGCCTGCAACCCGGCGACATTTTTATGACCAACGGCCCCTACGATGGCGGCACGCACACCTGTGATATTGCCCTCATCCAACCCATTTTTGTTGAGCAAGAAATGGTTGCTTTCAGCGTCTCCATTACCCACTGGACCGAGGTAGGCGGCAAAACACCGGGCAGCGTCTCGCCCGATGCCACCGAAATCTACCAGGAAGGGCTGCAATTTCCTATCATCCACATTGTGCGCCAGGGCCAACTGATTCAAGAAGTGGTTGACATGATTCGGGCCAATGTGCGGCTGCCCTTGATGTCGCTGGGCGATTTGAACGCCGGGATTGCCGCCTGCCGCATCGCCGAGCGACGGCTGCGCGAAGCCTGCCAGCGTTACAGCCTGGAAAATGTGCGCTACGCCTTTACCGCTATCCTAGAACACGGCGAGCGCATGGCCCGCCAGGCTATCCGGCGCATCCCTAACGGCATTTATGAAGCCGAGGATTTTATTGATGGCGACGGCATCACCACTGAGCAGATTCCTATCCGGCTGAAAATTACCGTTGAAGATGAAAGCATGACCCTGGATTTTAGCGGCTGTGCCGCCCAGCGGCCCGGCCCCATCAACTGCGCCTACGGGGCCTTGTTGTCGGCCTGCAAAACGGTCTTTAAAGCCATTACCGACCCGCAAGCGCCCAGCAATGAGGGCTGGTTTCGGCCCTATACCATCATTATCCCGGAGGGGACGGTTTTTAGCGCCACCCGCCCGGCCCCAACCGGCTGGTATTACGAGGCCTCGGCCTATGCGACGGAGTTGGTCTGGAAGGCGCTGGCCCCGGTTTTGCCGGAGCGACTGACCGCCGGCAGCTACCTGAGCCTGTGCGCCACCTACCTGGGGGGCCGGGATGACCACACCGGCGAGTTTTGGGTTCACCCCGAACCGCATAACGGCGGCTGGGGCGCCGGGCAAGGGCTTGATGGCCAAAATGGCCTCATCGCCACCACCGACGGCGATACCTACAACTACCCGGTTGAGCTGCTTGAAGAGAAATTCCCCCTGCTGGTAGAACGCTACAGCCTCAACGACAGCGACAGCGGCGGCGCGGGGCAGTGGCGCGGTGGCCTGGGGCTGGTTCGAGAGTACCGCCTGCTCAACAGCACCGCCTTTCTGCACGCCAGCATGGGGCGGAATGAGGTGCGTCCCTGGGGGTTGGCCGGCGGCGCAGCCGGTTCCAACAACTATGTTGAGGTAGTGCGCAACGGCCAAACCATGACCTGCGCCCGGATTGCCTATCATCCCTTACAGCAGGGTGATGTGGTGCGGATTCTGACCGGGCGGGGCGGCGGCTATGGCGACCCGCGCCGGCGCCCGGCGGAGCGGGTCGCCGAGGATGTCCGCAACGGCTACCTCACCCGTGAGGCGGCAGAACGGGAGTATGGGCTGGCGACTGATGATATTAACATCACCTGACATCTGACACTTAGACCGGTCAAAAATAGCACGTAGATGACGCAGATTCACCCGATTTTCGCTGATTTTTTCTTAAATTTATCCGCGTAAATCTGCGAATATCTGCGTTATCAGCGTTCCAATCAAAAAGTGCAAAAGTAATGCACTTATCTTTACAGGAGTCGTCACGAGCTATCGCACACCACCGA
>CAZDMM010000439.1:0-6477 GCA_964505845.1 uncultured Caldilineaceae bacterium | reverse complement strand
TTGGCCCCGGCCCGGCGGTGCTGGCCGCCGCCCTGTATGTTTACGCTCCCTACCGGCTGCGCGAAGCCTATATCCAGGGCAATTACGGCCAGTTCACCGGGCTGGCCTTTTATCCCTTCATCTTTTGGGCCTTTCACGGGCTGGTCACAACCCACCGCCCCGCTTACCTGGCGGCCGCTGCCCTATCGCTGGCCGGGCTGCTCCTCAGCCACAACATCAGTTTTATGCTCTTTGCGCCGCTGTTGGCCGCATTCCTGTTATTTTTGTTGATCGAGTCGGCGAGCCGGCGGGCCGGCGAATCGCCCGGTAATCCTTCTTCTTCAGAGCCGCTCCCCGCTGCCAAAGACACGCAAAGCACATACACTACGCACCAGAGCCGCAGGCCTCCTGGTGGTGCACTACGCACCCTCACCCTTATCATTATCGCCGGGCTGTTGGGCCTGGGGACCGCTGCTATCTTCTGGCTGCCCGCTTTTGGCGAGCGCCACGAAATTCAACTGGAAGGTATCACCCAGGGTTTTTTTGATTTCCGGGCCAATTTTATCTCCCTGAGAGAGCTTTTTGCCCCACCCCTGCCGCTCGACCTGGCCGCCATCAACCCGGAATTCCCTCTCAGCCTGGGCCTGCCCCAGATTATCGGGGCCGGGCTGGGACTCATCACATTGTTGGTCGTAGCCAGCAGTCAGATTTCAGATAGCAAAAATGCCAAATCTCCAATCCCAAAGGGACGCTTCGCAGTTCCCAATCTCCAACTGCCCCTCTTCTTCGCCGCCTTTTTATTGCTGTATGCCTTCCTGGCGACCCCCTACTCCCGGCCGCTGTGGGAAGCTATCCCCCTGCTGGAACTGGCCGAATTTCCCTGGCGCATGCTCGGCCCGGCCATTTTCTGCGCCAGCCTGCTGGGCGGCTTTGCCTGGGCCGGCCTCGAAACCTATTTGACCAGCCGCCGTTCTTCCTCCAGCTCCACCCTAATCCCTACTTTCTACTTTCTATCCCTTATTTCCATCATCGCCCTCAACGCCTACTACCTCTACCCCTCCCAGTTCATCGTTTGGGGCACACCCACCCCCGCCGACGCTTTTCGCTACGAAGTCACTTCGGGCGCAATCGGCACCACCAGCACCGGCGAGTTTTTGCCCCGCGCCGCCCAACAGCACCCGCGCCCCGACGCCCTCTGGCCCGATTACGCCGCCGGTCGCCCGCCCCACAAGCTCGACCCCTCAACTTTGCCACCCGGCGCGAGCGTGGAAACCCTGTATCATCGCTCCGAATCGGACGCCTGGCGAATCAACGCCCCCACCGCTTTTACCGCCACCCTGCGCACCCTGTACTGGCCCGGCTGGCAGCTTTACTTAAATGGACAGCCGCAGCCTTTCACCGTCACCGCCGGAACCGGTCTCGTTCAAACCCTCATTCCGCCGGGCCAGCACACCCTGACCCTGCAATTAGAATCCACGCCCCTGCGCACCACCGGCCTGTGGCTGACGGGTCTATCCTTACTTGTTTTGGTCGCCATCTCCGCCCTGAGTCTCGCCGGGCGCACCGGCGCAAGCCAGCCCGCAATCTCTCTCGCACCACGCTCTCTGCTCTCTGCTCCCCGCTTCCCCCTTACCGCCGCCCTGCTTATCATTGCTTACCTGCTCTCCCGGCCCCTGGCCCCCCTCTTTAGCCTGCAATCCAACCCCGACCAACCTCAACCGGCCGACCACCTTTTGCAGGTGGATTTTGTAACGCCGGAGAACCGCCAGCCCCAACTGCGGCTGACCGGCCTGAACAGCCTGCCGGCAGCCCTGGCCGGGGGGAGTCAGGCTGCACTCGACGCCACCCTGTACTGGCGCGCCCTGCAAAAGTTGGAAACCAATTACTCGGTTTTTCTCCACCTCGACGCTCCCAACGGCCAAACCTTTGCCACCGTAGACGAAGCCCATCCCGAGAATATCCCCACCCGCAATTGGCCGCCCGGTCTCTATCTGCGCCAGCCGCTGCACCTGGAAATTCCGGCCAATCTGCCGCCCATTCGCTACACGGTCAATGTAGGGGTATACGAGCGCCAGAGCGGTACGCGGCTGGTGGTCGCGCCGGGAGAAGCGACCACATTTACCCTGGGCGCACTGTGGCTGACCCCACCCCAACCGGCCTTGCCGCAAACGCCGCAGGCCCGCTTTGGCCCGGACATCATCCTCTGGGACAGCCGTTATTCCGGGCCTGCCGGCTCGTTGGTTTTGCAGTGGCAAACAACCCGGGCTTTGGCGCAAGATTATTCTATCTTTATGCACCTGCTCGATGCCTCCGGCCGCATGCTGGCCCAGGCCGACGGCCCGCCTTACAACGGACTCTACCCGCTGCGCAGTTGGCAGCCCGGCCAAATCATCACCGACTCCCGGCCCCTGGCCGTCCCGGCCGGTTTGGCCGCCATTGCCGTTGGCGTTTACGATCCCGCTGCCAATGAACGTCTCCCCGCCGCCGATTCCAGCGGTCACCCCCTGCCCAACGATAGTTTCATCATCCCGGTGCAGCCATGAGTCATCAGAAGCCAGAAGCCGGTAGCCAGAAATCTTTTCCTGATAATCTAAAATTACCAATCCCCAGTCCCACAGGGACGCTTCGCAGTCTCCAATCTCCAACCCTCACCTTGCTCCTCTACACCCTGCTGACCCTTGCTCTCACTCATCCCTTAATCTTTAACCTGACTTCCGGCATTCCCAGCGATATCGGCGACCCGCTGCTCAACACCTGGATTTTGGCCTGGGATAGTCACGCTCTGCTGACCGACCCCCTCAACTTGTTCAATGCCAACATCTTTTATCCCTTGCCCCACACCCTGGCTTATTCTGAACATTTGCTCAGCACCGCCCTGCTAGCCCTGCCCTGGCAGCTCTTCACCGCCGAGCCGCTGGCAGCCTACAATCTGAGCCTGCTGCTCTCCTTTCCCCTGGCCGCCTTTGGCATGTACCTGCTGGCCCTCCGCTGGACGCACTGCCGCCGAGCCGCCTTCATCGCCGGACTCATCTTTGGCTTCAACCCCTATCGCTTTGCCGCCATCGCCCATGTTCAGCTTCTCACCTACCACTGGCTGCCCTTTATTATCCTCTACCTTGACCTGCTCCTGCGGCCCTCACCCTCCCTCCCCGCACTCCGCTCTCTCCCCCTCCCCCTCTTCCTGACTCTGCAGCTTCTGGCTTCCTGGTATCTGGCCCTGTACACCCTGTTGATTACCGGCCTGTATCTGCTGACCAATTTTTGGCAGCCTCACCGCTTTACCCGTCCCCGCCTCCTCGTTCTCATTTCTTCATTTCTTATTTCTTTTTCCCTGACCCTGCCCCTGGCCTGGCCTTACCTCTCCCTCCTTGACGATTTGCAGGCCGCCCGGCCTCTCTCGCAGGCTCTCGCCCTGGCCGCCGCGCCCACCGACTTTGCCGCCGCCGCACCCTTTAACCGGCTTTTCGGCCCCCTCAGCCAAACCTGGCGCAGCCGGCCCGGCTTCACCGAAGAAAACACCCTCTTCATCGGCCTTGTCGCGCCGCTGCTAATCCTATTTACCATTTACCATTTACCATTTACCAAAAGCCTAACACGTTCCACACTTTACGCCTTATTCCTGGTGCTGCTCATCTCCCTTGCCCTCACCTTCCCGGCTCCCTACGCCTGGCTGGCGCAGCTTATCCCGCCCAGCGCCATCATCCGCGTCCCGCCCCGCTGGATTATCCCGGCCCTGTTTGCCCTGGCCGGTCTGTCAGCCTTTGGCTATGCCCGTTTAACATTGCACGTTCAACGTTTCTCCTTCATCCTTCCGCCTTCATCCTTCATCCTTTGTATTACCCTCCTGCTCGCCGAATCTCTCTCCCTCCCGCTCCCCCTGGCCCCGGTGGAGCATCGAGCCGGCCTCAACCCGGCCTACCATTGGCTGGCCGCCCAACCCGGCGACCTGGCCTTGGTTGAACTGCCGCTGCACAGCGCCCCGGCCCCAGAATACCCCGAAGTGAAACGGCTCTATGCCAGCACTCTGGGCTGGTGGAAACTGGTCAACGGCTACTCCGGCTACACCCCCCCCCGCCAACCCCAACTGGCCCAAGCTCTGGCCGATTTCCCCGGCCCCAATTCCATCACCACCCTACAACAACTGGCGTTCCACTCTTCCACTCCTCCAACCCTCCAACCTTCCACCCCCTCTCTCTTCCTCCTCATCCACCCCGCCGAAGCCCCCTTTGACCGCACCCGCTGGGAAACCAACGACCGTTGGCTGGCCGAGCGCAACCCCGCCCTGCAGCCCATCGGCCAATTCAACGGCGACTACCTCTATCTCGTCCTCCCCCCCGACCCTGCCCGCTTCACCGCTCCCCCCCTGGCCACCTTTGGCTCGGATCACTCTATCCAACTCCTGGCTTACACCCTCTCAACGTTCCAACCTCCACGCCAAGCGTCCAATCCCCAATCCCCAACCCCCAATCTCTATCTTTACTGGCGCTCCACCGCTCCCCTGCCCACCGGCTACACCGTCTTTATCCACCTGCGCGCCCCCGATGGTTCTGTGCGCAGCCAGGCCGACGGCCCGCCGGTGAGCGGACACTACCCCACCAACACGTGGCAGCCCGGTGAGGTCATCCAGGACAGCTACCCTCTGCCCAACACCGATTTTGACCATATCGCCCTGGGCCTGTACGACCCCGCCACCGGCGCCCGTCTCCCTGCCTTTGATGCCCAGGGCCGGCCCCTGCCCAACGATGCCCTCATCATCCGTTAACCAGTTTCCGAGATTGTATTGACTTGTAGAAACATATTTTTATAATGAATTTAGTAGCCTACTCAGAGGCTTTTGACGGCTGGCCATTTTAAATAATATTAGCAAAATCATATATTATTTGGGAGGTATTATGGCTGATCTGGTAGGACAAACTATTGGACAATATCAAATTATACAACGCCTGGGGCAAGGTGGGATGGCAGATGTCTACAAGGCTTTTCATCCCGGCCTATCCGTTTACCGCGCCCTCAAGGTGATCCGGCCCGAATTTGTGGGCCACGAAGGGTTTATGGAACGGTTTCAGCGCGAGGCGCGCGCGGTGGCGGCCCTGCGCCATCCCAATATCGTCCAGATGCATGATTTTGGGGTGCAGGATACTCTTTACTATATGGTCATGGAGTTTATCGAGGGCCGTGACCTCAAAACCGTCCTGGCTGCGGAAGGCCAACTCAGACCTTTTACCAAAATAGGAGAGATTATTGAGCAGGTGGCCTCGGCCTTGAGTTATGCCCACCAGCGTGGAATTGTGCATCGAGACATCAAGCCGGCCAACATTATGCTCAATAGCGACGGGCAAGCCATTCTGACCGATTTTGGGATTGCCAAGATGCTCTCCATGGAAGAACAGATGACCCAAACTGGGGTAGGGATTGGCACCCCGGCTTACATGGCCCCGGAGCAGGCCAGAGGGGAAACTAACATCGGCCCATCTGCCGACATTTATTCTTTGGGAGTTGTCATCTACCAGATGCTGACCGGCCGGGTGCCTTTCAGCGCGGATACTCCGCTGGCGGTTATGGTCAAGGTGATGAACGACCCCGTGCCCGCCCCTCGCGTTTTTAGCCCCGACATCCCCGACGTGCTGCAAGGAGTCATCCTTAAAGCCACGGCCAAAGAGCCAGCGCAGCGTTACCAAACGGCCGAGGCCCTGATTGACGCCTTGAAGCGAAGCCTGGACACCAGGCAAACCGTAATCCCCACCGAGGCAGCCACCCAGGTGACGCCTTCACCCCCACCACAGCCCGCCCGCCGGGCAACGCCCTGGTTAGCTTTGGGCGTCGGCCTGGCGGCCCTGCTCTGTATCTTGCTGGTCGGAGCCGGAGCGTGGCTGATGTGGCCGCGTTCCACCGCGCCGCAGGCCGCCGTTCTCAACTCGGCCGCACAGCAGGCCGAGACGCCAACCAGGGCGGGCGAGGAGGTCAGCCAGGCGGCAGCCACCTCAACAGAAACCGTCGCTGCCGAGGCCGCCGTGGCTGCGCCAGTCAACACCACAGCCGCTAAAGAAGGCGAGCTGCTGTTTGCCCAAACGCTCTCCGGCACAGTTGCCGCCGCCGGCGCTGTGAATAAGTACACCTTCACCGCCGCCAAAGGCGACAGCATCCTGGTGCGGATGGCCGACGCTGCCGGCGTGCTGGCCCCCGAAGCCCAGGTCTTTGGCCCCGATGGTAAACAGGTCTGCTCCAAGTGGCAGTACGCTAAAGAAACCCTCAACGCCGAATGTCAGCTTGACGCTCCCGGCCAGTACACCCTCCTGGCCGGCGGCCACGATACCACCGGCAGTTTTAACCTGTACGTCCAGCGCACCAACAATCCCACCGACGCCGCCGCCTTGAACTTTGGCGCAACCGTCTCCGCTGCGGTGGACACCATAGCCGGGATGCAAAGCTACACCTTCACCGCTGCCAAAGGCGACAGCATCCTGGTGCGGATGGCCGACGCTGCCGGCGTGCTGGCCC
>CAZDMM010000438.1:0-6477 GCA_964505845.1 uncultured Caldilineaceae bacterium | reverse complement strand
CCAGTACCACCCCGGTTACATTCCAGCTTGTCCTGTTTGAAACTTCCAACGTTATTTTATTCCAATACCTCAACACCGATAGCGGTACCAGCGCCGCCGATGGAGCGGAAGGCACCATCGGCCTGCGCGGCGACTCGGCCGCTAACAGCCTGCAATACCAAAGCTGTAACTCGGCGGTGCTTACCAATGGCCGGGCCATCCGCTTTCAACGCAGTTCAATCACCATTACCAAAAGAACCAGCCCGGCCGGCGGCGCAAACTTTGGCTTTAGCGGCGATTTGGGCGCTTTTACCTTGAATGATGGCGACAGCAGCCCGGTTTCCTACACGCTGGCCTCACGCCCCTTCACCGTCACCGAAAGTTCTATCCCGGCTACCTGGGGCTTGGCCAGTATAAACTGTACCAGCACCTTGGCCGGCGTAGGCGGCTTTACCGGTACAGTCAGCATGTTTGCCCCGGATATCAGCGCCAGGCAGGTTACCATTATCCCCGCCCCCGGCGACGCCGTCGCCTGTACCTTTAATAACTCCCAATCGGGCACGATTATTGTCCAAAAAAGCACCACCCCTGCCAGCGACCCCCAGGTATTTACCTTTACTTCTACCATCACCGGGACGCCTTCTTTTACGCTCAGTACCGGCCTCGGCCCTGTCAGCCGGACTTTTGTGATCACACCGGGCCTCTTCTCCGTGGCCGAAACCCTGCCGCCTGGTTGGGACTTAACCGGCGTTACCTGCAGCGATGGCAGCCCTGCCGGCGCCATCAATGTTTCACCCGGTGAAACGGTTACCTGTACTTTTGCCAATACCAAACGGGCTAAAATTATTGTAGACAAAGCCACCCTCCCGGCGGCCGATGCCACCTCATTTGATTTCAGCCTGACCGGCGGGCCGGATGCCATCAACCAAACATTCAGCCTCACCGATGCCGCTGCCCCCCACGATAGCGGGCTCATCAAGCCCGGCAGTTACAACCTGACCGAAACCGCCGTGTTAGCCTGGGATTTAAGCGGTGCGGCCTGCGACAACGGCCAGAACCCCAGCACCGGCAGCATTAACCTGACCGCCGGAGCCACTGTCACCTGTACCTTTACCAATACCAAACGAGGCAAAATCATCATAGATAAAGTAACCGCTCCCTCCGGCGACCCAACCCTGTTCCACTTTAGCCTGACCGGTGGGCCGGACGCCATCAACCAAACGGCCGATCTGGCCGATGCCACTCCCCCCTATGATAGCGGTTTTATCAAGCCGGGCAGCAACTACGTTGTCACCGAAACCGTGCCCAGCACCTGGACTTTAACCGGCGCTGCCTGCACCAGCGGTACGCCCAACAATGTTACGCTCTCGCCCGGCGGGGTTGTAACTTGCACCTTTAACAATCAGGCTGTTCCGGGCACATTGATTGTTCAAAAAGCGACGAATCCGGCCAGCGATCCCCAGGTATTTACTTTTACCACTAATATCGCCGGGGCAACCTCCTTTACCCTCACCACCAACCCCGGCCCCATCAGCCGAACCCTGGTCATCTCGCCCGGAACCTACGCCATCAGTGAAGACGCCCTGCCCGACTGGGACTTAACCGCCTCTGACTGCAGCGACGGCAGCGCCTTGAGCAATCTCCAAATCTCAGCCGGCGAAACCGTTACCTGCACCATCACCAATACCAAACGGGCTACCCTCATTGTAGACAAAGTGACCAACCCGGCCGGCGACCCGGCCTCATTCGGTTTTACCCTGACCGGTGGGACGATCAACCAGGCTTTTAACCTGACCGACTCGGGCCTGTCCAGCAATTTTCTGGTAGCCGGCAGCTATAATTTGACCGAGACGGCGCTTTCAGGCTGGGATTTGACCACCGCCGCATGCAGCGATGGCAGCCCGGTGGATAACATTGCCCTGGGTGTGGGTGAAACGGTTACCTGTACCTTTACCAACACCAAGCGGGGAACGATTGTGATAGACAAAGTAACCCTTCCGGCCGGCAATACCACCGCCTTTACCTTTACCACCGCCGGCCTTACCCCGGCCACCTTCTCACTAACCGATGCCGCCCCACCCCAAACTTTTGCCAACCTGCTGCCCGGCAGCTACGGCGTCACCGAAACCGTGCCTTCTAACTGGACCTTAACCGGCGCAAGCTGCACCGACGGCAGCCCGGTGGATGCCATTGATGTGGGGGTGGGCGAAGTCGTCACCTGTACCTTTACCAACAGCGCCGAGCCTGGCACCCTCATCGTGCAAAAAGTCACCACCCCCACCAGCGACCTGCAAGTGTTTACTTTTACCACCTCCATCCCCACCATCCCGACCTTTGCGCTGGATACCAATCCGGCCAGCCCTACCCCGGTGAGCAGCACCTTTACCATCAGCCCCGGCCTCTATTCCATCAGCGAAAACGGACTGCCCGATTGGTTGTTGTCTGGTGCAACCTGCAGCGATGGCAGTCCCATCGGCGCCATTGACGTTGCCCCTGCCGAAACCGTTACCTGCACCCTTGCCAACACCAAGTTGAGCAGACTCATCGTAGACAAAGTCACCAATCCCGCCGGTTTCCCAACCCCCTTCAATTTCAGCTTGACCGGCCCCGCTAACCAGAACTTTAGCCTGGCTGATGCCTCTGCCCCCTTTGATACCGGGTTCATCCTACCTGGCGCTTATAGCCTCACGGAGACTGTGGTTTCCGGATGGTCTTTGACGACCTCTTGCACCAACGGCAGCCTTGTCAACAATCTGGTTTTAAACGCCGGGGAAACCGTCACCTGCACCTTTACCAATACCGCCCAGCCCAGCCAGTTGACGGTTATCAAAGATGCTGTCCCCAACAGTCCCCAGGATTTTAAATTTTTGCTGATTACAAGTTCCACCAGCCAATTTTTCCTGGATGATGACTCCGACCCGACTCTGCCGGTTAGCCAAACCTTTGTTATCTCCACCGGCGTCAATTATTCCGTAGTTGAAGCGGCTACGCCCGGCTGGACTCTGAGCAATATTTCGTGCAGCGGTTCAGCCTCGCACAACGTCCAGCTCAACAACGGTACGGTTCAGTTTGACTTTGCCCCCGGCCAAAACCTTACCTGCACCTTTACCAATTCACCCAACACCAGTGTCGGCTCCATTACCATCATCAAAGATGCTCAACCCAACAGCACCCAAAGCTTTGCCTTTACCAGCAATATCCCTAACCAAACCAGCTTCTCCCTCACCGACAACGGCGGCGCTAACAGCCTGCAAGTTTTGAACCTGGCCCCCGGCGCTTATACCGTTACCGAAGGGCAAGCCGCCGGCTGGAATCTAAGCAGCCTGGTTTGCACCGGTGATACCGGCGGCGCCCCGACTTCGGTGGCCGGTTCCACGGCCTCTATTGGTCTTGATGGGGGTGAGGCTATCACCTGCACCTTTACCAACCAACCGGTTGTCAGCAGCAGCAGCACCCTCTATCTCCCCATTATCATGCAAAGCTTTGCTTATCTGCCCAACCTGACCTCTACCCTGACCGTCAATACCGCCGTGAATCCCCCGCTGGTGACGCTGGTGGTCAAAAATATCGGCAACGCCCCGGTTAATGAGGGTTTTTGGGTTGATTTCTACGTGAACCCCACCACACCACCGGGCAGCCTGACCGGCCCAGACCGGCGCTGGCAGCGAGTGAGCAGCCGGGGGATTGCCTGGCAGGTGCCCGGCCCGTTGGCTGCCGGCGACAGCATCACCTTAAGCTCCAGCGGTGGTTTTGACCCCAACCAGAGCAGTTGGGGATCGCCGCTGCCGTCGGGCCTGTATAATTTCTATGCCCTGCCCGACAGCTTTGACAGCAACGACCCCACCGGAGCCATCTTTGTAGAAGTTCAGGAAAGTAACGAAGCCGATAATGAAAGCAGCGCGACCGGCCTCAGTATTTCCAGTTTGGGCCTGGAAATCAACCAGAGCAGCCTGCCCGACCCGGCCCAATTTCCACCGCGCTAATTTTGCACACAGGATATGTTCAAAGCCCCACCTTCCCGGAAGCTACAGGCCCAACCCCCCGCCAATTTTGTTTAGAGCTTCCGGGAAGGTTGGCTCAATTTTCACCGCGCTAATTTTACATAAAGTTAGCTTGACGTAATGTAACTATTATAGTAATATGGAGGAGACTGATTGGCCTATCGTAAGAAGGAGGGCGTGATGAAAAGACAATTCAAAACAATCTCTCGCTTGAACGGGGTGCTTGGGTTGGTGCTGCTCCTCAGCCTCTTATGGGCGGGGTTGGCCCAGGCGGCTCCCCCTGCTCAAGATCCTCGCCCACCGGTGGGCGGCGGGGGTGGCGGCGGGGCCGGCTCTTCGGGCGAGAACGGGGGCGATCACGGGTCACCCGAACTCCGTTGCGCCACCCTGTCGGGCCAGGTCACTAACTGGGGCGTCGGCCCCCAGGCCAACATCCGCGCCGAACTCAAGACCGGTAGCTGGCAGACTACCTCTATCAGCGCCAGTGATGGCACGTATGGTTTTGGTGGTTTGGGGGTGGGCCTGGCGACGCTGCACGTGGCTATGGCCCCGGAGGATACGCTCAAACCTTTGATCCAGGATGCCGGGGTTTATTTAAGCTGTAATTACCCCATCGTGGCCAATATCGCCGTCTACAGCGGCTCGGCGGTAGAGCCGCCGGCCACCCTGGCCATGTCAGCTTCAAGCCAAACCATCACGCCGGGAGATGATTTTAGTTTTACCCTGACGGTTAAGAACGGTTTGCCTAACGAGATTACCAACGTCGTTGTCACCGATATGATGCCGCGCGGCCTTAAGGCGCTGCAGGTGTCCAGTTCTGCCCGGCCCAAAGACGCCCAAATTGTTGGTGGCGGCGCCGACGGGCAACTGGTGGTGGTCAACCTGGATAAATTGGCTAAAGGCGCTAAAGCCACCATCACCATTAAGGTCAATGCCGATATTGATTTGCTCGGTGGAACCAAAATTAAGAATACGGCCACCCTGTTCTATCGAGAAAGCTTTGCTCACCAGGCTGCGTATGAGGGGACGGTCAGCAATGGCGAAGAACCGATTCAAGCCTCGGCCGGAGGAACCGGCCAGACCGGGGCCGAATTTGTCCCGCCCGCCAATGCCCCCACTACCGGCGGCGACCTGTTAGCTGTCGAAGAGACCTCCCCCGGCGGCGCTGAGGCCGCCCCGGCCGGCAGTCTAACCAAGCCGGCGCAAGAAAGTGCCGCCGAACTGGTGGCCCCGGGCAACATGCCCTCCACCGGGGCCGACCTGCTTTCTACCCTGGCGGTTGAGGAGCCTGAAATTGTGGTTAAGCCTGGTCAAGAAGCGGCCGGCGCACCCTCCGGCAAAACTTCTACCATCCATCTGAGCGATGTGCATGCCAGTCGAGAACCGGGCGTCGTCAAGGTGGTAGTAGACAGGGCAACTTATAAAGGTTCTCCCATCAGCATGGTTACCGGTTTTCTCTTTTTAGGATTGCTGGCTTTGGGCAGTGGGGTAGCCCTCTTAACCCGCCGCTCCAATATCTGGCTGCAAGAAAAAGAATAAAATTGACCTCCCCCCAATTCAGTTTATAATTTTTAAGGCTGCGTTTTTTAGCGCAGCCTTATTTTTTTATTATCGTACATCCCAAATTCAACCCCGTTTTCTCACCGAAAACGGGGTTGTCATCCTAAAATTGCAGGGAAAAGAACAGTTTATGATATACCAAGAACAGATTTTATCTAACGGGTTAAAAATTCTCCTGGTTCCGGCTCCCAGCTTTCAGTCGGTGAGCCTGGGTATTTTTGTTAAAGTTGGCTCTCGTTACGAGCGTGAAGCGGAGGCCGGGGTTTCTCATTTTATTGAGCACATGCTTTTTAAGGGAACGGGCCGGCGTCCTACGGCCCGGCTGATTGCGGAAGCCATCGAAGGGGTGGGAGGGATGAGCAACGCCTACACCAGCCAGGAAACCACCGTTTATTATGCCAAAGTGGCCGCTTCGCAGGTTAACACCGCCATTGATATTTTAACCGACATGGTGCGCCACCCCCTGTTTGACCCCACCGAGTTTGAAAAAGAACGTTCCGTCATTGGCGAAGAACTGGATATGATTTACGATGCCCCGGATAATTGGGTCAACGTGTTGCTGGACCAGGTGACGTGGCCCGATCATCCCCTGGGACACAATACGGTGGGTACCCCACAGAGCTTGATCGGCCTGAATCTTGAGGCGCTGCGGGCCTATTTTGCCGCTGGCTATCATCCTCACAATGTGCTGGTGGCGGTGGGCGGGGCTTTTGAGCCTGACCAGGTGGTGACTGAATTAGCTGCCCGCCTGGAAGATTGGCAGCCGCAGCCCAGCCCTGAGTTTGAAGCCGCGCCTCCGCCCCAAACCCAGGCTCGTTGGTTTGTTGAAGATCGGCCGATTGAACAAGGCCACCTCTGCTTGGCCGTGCCCGCCCTCTCGCGTTACCACCCCCAGCGTTATGCTTTGAGCGTGCTCAACACCATTTTGGGCGAAGGC
>CAZDMM010000437.1:6029-6482 GCA_964505845.1 uncultured Caldilineaceae bacterium | reverse complement strand
GGGGTGCAGGCTTTTGAATACAATGAGCTAATTGTGCATGAGGGCCTTAACATGAGCAGCCTGTTTGGGGATTCATTCTTCACCTTGACCGGCTTTCACGGGGCGCACGTGGTGGGGGGCCTCATCTGGCTGACCATCCTTTTATTCAAAGCCTTTGGCCTGCAGGGAGGCTTTTCTAAAGAAAACAACCTTGATGTTGAAATTTTTGGTCTCTACTGGCACTTTGTAGACATTGTCTGGCTGTTACTGTTCAGCCTGGTTTATTTAATTTAAGATTGAGGAGTAGAGAACGATGAATGCAACTGCAACACGCGCCCACGCCGAAGCCCACCACAAGCCAAACTACTGGGCCGTTTTCATTGCTTTGGCAATTTTTACAGCCATAATGACCTTGACAGAGTTATTCCGGGTTCCGGTAGACAGCGCCGTGTCAAGCGTCCTCGGCCTGGCCAA
>CAZDMM010000437.1:0-6019 GCA_964505845.1 uncultured Caldilineaceae bacterium | reverse complement strand
GTTTTATCATCATTTCACTCATCAAGGCCACCCTGGTAGCCATGTATTACATGCATTTGAAATTCGACAGTTTTGTCTATACGTTTATCTTCCTTTTGCCGGTTCTCTTTGCCGTATTTCTGCTGGGGGTGTTGGCGGTGGGCTACATTTTTGTATAAGTAGTTTTTGCCCGCTAAATATAAACCCGCTGATGCGCGCCATCAGCGGGTTTTTTGTTGCCTCATCATTTGTAGCGGGCCGGGTTTTCTATGCCTGGCCCTGCCGCTGTTGGGATTTTTGGGTAAGCTTTTAGTGATGGTTTTCCGGGGCATGCACCGGCTCAATCACCCAGCCAATGGCGGATACCAGGGTGATGATGACTCCGACGATCATCAGCGCCAGGCTCAAGGCCGCGCCGCCCACAATGCAGCTAAAACCAAAGGCCAGCACAATGGGCCAAAAGCTGGAAGGCGGCAGATGAATATCTTCTGGCTTAATTTTCAACTCGGTGGTTTGTTCAACAATCTCAGACATATCCCTTACCTCTATTTTAAGATGAGTGGAGCATACATATTAAACCAAAAAACCGCCCCGGCGGTAGCCAGCAGCGTTATAATCACCAAAATAATCGCCAGGATAAAATTTTTCTTTTCAACTTGCTTGTTCACGGTTTAACCATTTTCATTGGGGCAGCAGAATGCGGTCTAAGGCCATCGCCAAAAACAATAAGGCTAAATAAAGCTGCGAGAATTTATAAAGTTTTTTGCTGGTGCTTTTTTCAAAATTTCGCCACAAAGCCCAGGCCAGGTAAAGAAAGGGCAGGCCCAGGGCTGCGGCGGCCAAAAAATAGAGCCAGCTCATCACGTGGGCGGCAAAAGGCAGCAGCGTCAGCACAATCAACAGGATGGAATAGAGAAAAATTTGATAGGTGGTTTCTTTTTCACCCACCACCACCGGCAGCATGGGGATGCGGGCATTGGCGTAATCTTTTTTGACCAGCAAGGCCAAAGCCCAGGTGTGGGGCGGCGTCCAGAAGAAGATGATGGCAAACAGGTAAAAAGCGCCCAGGTCAAAGGAGTTTGTCACCGCCGTCCAGCCGACCAGGGGCGGAATGGCCCCGGCTGCGCCGCCGATGATGATGTTGTGGATGGTGGCCCGCTTTAAATAGAGGGTGTAAAAGAAAACATAATACAGGATGCCAATGGTACTCAAGGCGGCGCTGAGTGGATTGACAAAAAGCATAAAAACCAGGAACGACAGCGTGCTTAACCCCAGGCCAAAGAATAGGGTTTCCTGGGGCGTCACCAGGCCGGTTACGGTAGGCCGGCGCGAGGTGCGTGACATTAAATGGTCAATATCGCTGTCAACATAGCTGTTGAGAACGCTGGCGCCGCCCGAAGCCAGAGCGCCGCCCAGCAGGGTGTACAGAATCAAAGAGATGGGTGGGACGCCTTTGGCGGCGATAAACATGGCCCCGGCGGTAGTAATCAGCAGCAATATCAAAATCCAGGGTTTGGTGAGCCTGAAATAGACGGCTGCCTTTTGACGTGGTGGCAAGGGAGGATTGGCGGCTGCGTTTTCTTCCGCCTCAGCTGGCAGCAGCGAGCGGGCCGTCAGGTAAAAGATTGCTGCCAGAACCACCACACTGCCCCAGATAGCGATAGCGAGGGTGACGTGGATGGCAGTGATCAAGCTGGGTAAGCGTAACAATACGTTCACCCCTCCCAGGGCTACCTGCGCCAAAAACAAAAAACCCAACAGGGTTGAGCCCTTGACCAGGAGGCGATGGTGAGGGTAACGGCGGCGAGTCTGCAACACCACGGCCGCAACAGCTACGCCGGCAGCCACCACACTAAAACGGTGGATGAGTTGAATTACGATACCAAGATGAACATTCTTGGGAAAGATTTCACCCTGACACAAGGGCCAATCGGTGCAGGCCAGGCCGGCGCTGGCGCCCGTCACCGTGGCTCCGGTGAGCAGCAGCAGCAGGATGATGGCGCCGGTGAGGAGCAGAAAGCGAAAATACGAACGCTGATTTTGGCCTACCACCCCAGCCTGACTCACGAATCTGGCGGGCAAGTGCGCAACGGTCGCTATAAAAACGGTACAGCCCAGGTAGGCGGCGGCGGCTAACAAGTGGGCCATCACCGTGAGCGGCTGGTTGTTTAACCAAACCGTCACAGCGCCTAGCAGAGCCTGGAACAGCACCAGGCCAACGGCGCCCCAAGCAGGGAGCACGATCAAAGGCTGTGAGCGATAACTACGCCAGGCGACTGCGACCACGGCCAGGGTGAGCAGAACACTGACGCCAGCCACAAGGCGATGGATAAATTCCAGCCAGGCGGCGCGCTGGGCGGGCGGTATGACTTGACTGTGACATAACGGCCAATCAGGACAGCCCATCCCGGAGCCGGTGGTGCGCACAATAGCGCCCACCAAAATCAGGATAAGGATCCAGGTTGAGGCCACAACGGTAAGCCGTCGGAAGCCGGGGCCGGTTAAAGGTAAATTACTCACCGATTGCTCCCCTTACTTGGAAGCCGGGGCCGGGCTGGTAACCGATGGTTTGGCAGCCGGAGCAGCCGGCGGCTTTTGCCCCAGGCGCAGATCACGGGTAGGCCGGGCGCTGCGCACGATGGGAATCTCCAAAAAGTTGTACTCTGGCGGCGGTGAAGAGGTCCACCATTCCAGCGAATTGGCCTGCCAGGGGTCGCCCACGGTTACCCGACCGCGTACCATCGAGTAAACCACATTCCAGAGTAAAGGCAGGATAGAGGCGGCAATCATGAAGGCCCCAATGGTGGCCAGCAGGTTCAGGTTTTCCCAGCCCAGGCCGGGCTGGTAATCGGCATAACGGCGGGGCATGCCCATCAACCCCAGGAAGTGCATGGGGAAGAAGGTTACATTGAAGCCGATGAACATGAGCCAAAATTGCATCCGGCCCAAAAGCTCATTGTACATGCGGCCCGTCACTTTGGGATACCAGAAGTAAATTCCGGCAAACATGCCCATCACGCTGCCGCCAAAGAGCACGTAGTGCAAATGGGCCACTATGTAATAAGTGTCGTGAATTTGGGTGTCAATGGGAACCAGGGCGTTAAAAACACCGCTGATGCCGCCGATGGTAAAGGTGACAATAAAGCCAACGGCAAACAGCAGCGGCGTTTTGAAATCAATAGAACCGCCCCATAGGGTAAAAATCCAGCTAAAAATTTTGACGCCGGTGGGCACGGCAATCACCATCGAACCCATCATGAAAAAAAGTTGGAAGGCCGGGCTGATACCGGCGGTAAACATGTGGTGCGCCCACACAATAAAGCCCAGCACCGCAATGGCTACGGTAGAGTAGGCGACCATTTTGTAGCCAAAGATAGGCTTGCGGGCAAAAACGGGCAGCACCTCGGAGACGATGCCCATAGCCGGCAGCACCATAATATAAACGGCGGGGTGCGAGTAAAACCAGAACATGTGCTGCCACAAAATGGGGCTGCCGGTTGCGCTAAAGAAAGGAGCGCCAAAATTTCGCTCGATGAAGAGTAAAGTTAAGGCGGCGGCCAGGGCAGGGGTAGCAAACAGGATGAGCGAGGATTGCACCAGCACCGTCCAGGTAAACAACGACATTTGATTCAAGCCCATGCCGGGAGCACGCATGTTGAGGATGGTCACAATCAAGTTAAGCGCACCCAAAATTGAGGATGTACCGACCACGTACACCCCGGCAATCCATAAATCCATGCCTTTATTAGGTTGAAAGGTGTGAGTAGACAACGGGGCGTAAGCCGTCCAGCCGCCCGCCGCGCCGCCTTCAAAAAAGAAGCTGAGGAAAAGCAAAATACCGCCAAAGAAGAACAGCCACAAAGCAAAGGCGTTGAGACGGGGAAAAGCCATATCTCTGGCCCCCACTTGCAGCGGCACAATGTAGTTAGAAAAAGCCGCCAGCATGGGGATGATGCCCAGGAAGATCATGGTCGAGCCATGCATGGTGAAAATTTCATTGTAGCGGGCCTGGGTGAGCAGTTGCAGCCCCGGCACAGCCAGTTCAGCCCGGATGAGCAGCGCCAAAACTCCACCGGCCAAAAAGAAGGAGAAGCTGAACAAAAAGTACATGATTCCAATTTTTTTGTGGTCAACGGTGGTCAGCCAATCAATCAGGCCCCGGTTGTAGTAGCCTTTTTCTTTCTTAACGCCTTTTTGGGTGGGGTCTGGCTTGGGCCAATCAAAGGCTTTGAGCTGCAAGGGGGTGTCCAGGAAAAGAATGAGGACAATAGCCACTAAAAGCGCCACCAGGGTGAGGTTGTTAAAACCATAGAGGCGCAGCGGCGCCTTCAGAATACCGGCCATCAGGCCAAAAGATACGCCGTACCCAATGATTAAACTGGCAATAAAGGCCAGCACCAATCGTTTGGTTGGATGTCTCATCTAAATATCCTCCTTATCTATTGGGCAGCTTCGGAAATTGATTTGAGATATTCAATGATATTGGTGATGTCATCTTCAGACAGCCGGTCTTTGAAGTTTTGGGGCATCACGTTAGCCGGACAAGCCCCGGTGGGGCAATTGGCGGCAATCACCGCATTGGGATTCAAAATAGACTCTCTGATGTAATCGGGGCCTTTGTCCGCATACACTTTGGTCAGCTCAGGGCCAATTCCGCCGCCCTTGCCGTTGATAGCGTGGCAGCCCACACAGCCGGCCGTGCCAAAGGTAATTTCCCCCTGGGCCGACTTGTTTGCCTGCCGTTCCGCCTCAGCTTTGGCCCAGATATTAAAGCTTTCTTTATCCAGAACTGTCACTTCCATGGGCATGTTCGAGTGAGCCAGCCCGCAGTATTCCGCGCATTGGCCGTGAAACGTACCCAACCGATCCGGCTTGAACCAGGTATAATGAAGTGTGCCGGGTAGGGCATCCATTTTACCGCCCAGTTGGGGAACCCAAAAACTGTGAATCACATCCTGGGATTCTATTTCTACCTTGACATCGGTATCAACCGGCAGGCGCATCTGGCCGGTCAGCTTGATGTTTTGCTCTGGATATTGCACTTCCCACAACCACTGTTTGCCCACCACCCGCACGGTTAAGCCATAATCACGATTGTTGGGGTCGGTATCCAGGATAGTCTGGTAGGTGAGCACCAGCAGCGTTACCAAAATTCCGACCGGGATGATGGTCCAAATGACTTCCAGGGTGGTATTGCCGTGAAAGCTTTGGTCGGGTTCAGGCTCATCGGGGGAGCGGCGGCGAAAGCGCACCAGCGAATAAATCAATAATCCGCACACAATCAGGAAGACAACCGTCGCAATCCACAGGGTAATGGTGTGCAGGTTGGCAATGGAACGGGCCGACGGCGAAGCGGGGTCGAGCGGGGAGGGCGGGCCGGCCAGCGCAACTGCCGGCAGCAGCCCTAAAATGCTGCCACCCAGGATACTATAACCTATCATCCGCAGAGTTCGACTAAGCTTGAGGCTGGACAGTTTGATTAAAAACATCAAATAGCAATCCTCTCCTAAAAAAAATTTTATGTGTGGATTCGAATCGAGGGTAACGCTGATGAGTTTGGATGGTCAAAATTGGTAAAGCTATGACCCAATTTGGTTGTCAACCCTCATCAGGGCAGCAGAGCAAATCATTAAGGGGCATCATCCCCCGGTGATTTGGCTATTCTATATCATGACTTACTTTTCTGTCAAAACTTTTGGCCGGGTGGGTTATGTCTTGATTACATCCCCCAATCAAGACATAAACAGGCTCCAGGGCAGAATCGGGCTTGTAAAAGGGTGGGTGGTGATGAATTTTAGTGTATTTTTTCACACGGCGCGATATTATAGGACAGCCCATTTTTTCTGTCAAACTTCATCCCGTTGAACCTTTGCCCTCTTCTGTGCTCGTGCTATGAAAAAGAAACCGGGTTTTTGATAACAATTTAATGGTGCTCTGGGCAAAAAGACAGCCACTTTAAGGCTTAAAAACCCGGTTTCTATAATCTTTTAGAACTCCGCAGAACTCTTTGCTTTTGAGGGAAGTCAGGTAACAAAAGCAA
>CAZDMM010000436.1:0-6483 GCA_964505845.1 uncultured Caldilineaceae bacterium | reverse complement strand
ACCAGCCCAGCACAAAATTGGGCGTCTCGGCTAATTCCTGGTCGGTGGGGATGGCGCTCAGGTCAAGCGGGCCGCGCCGGGAACCAAACCAGGTCGGTCGAACCCGGATCATATCCTTGACGTGAGAAATATCGTTGAGCAGCAAGATGCGATAATTTCGATCCGGCGCTTCGCCCGCAGCAGCGGCCCGCTGGCTTGATTGAATCTGGATCAGGCTAACCGAGGCGTTGTCAAAAGCAAAGGTGCGCCAGCCGCGATTCACAATCCCCAGGCTGGAGCGCAGGCAGGCATTGAGTGTACCCCCGTGTGTGACCACCGCTACCGCTGTCTCTTCGGCCATTTCGGCAATGATGTCATCCATCATGGAGCGCACCCGCGCCTCAAAAGCGGGGTCGCCTTCTTCGCCGGGCAAAGCTTCCCAAAACTCGTTGGCTTTCCAGGCGGCCGGCACCTGCGGATAATATTTGGCAATATCCTCGCGGGTCATGCCGTTGAGCGGGCCAAAGTTGTACTCGTTAAGCCGCTCATCAAAGCGCACCGCAACCCCCAGGGTTTGGCCGATAATTTTGGCCGTCTCGGCCGCCCGGCGCAGCGGGCTGCTCACTACGGCGCTGATAGACGCTTCTTGTTGCAAGCGTTCGGCGGCCAGCCGGGCCTGTTCTCGCCCCAGGTCGGTCAGCGGCGAGTCGTCCCAGCCCTGAATCCGCTGCTCCAAATTACCCCGCGACTCGCCGTGCCGCACCAGCCATAGGAATTTGCTCATCTTTATCTCCTCGGAAGAGAGAGATTGGAGATTGGAGATTATCAAACAAAGTTATCAATCTCCAATCTCTAACCTCCGGTCAATTTCATCACCGGTCTACCGTTCTCCGTCATCCTTCATTAGCTGAAAACTTCATTTGATAGCAGCTTAAACAGATGCGGATGTTGTGGTGAATGTCGTGGTAATGTTCCGGCGGGGCGTCGCGCCCGCAAACATCGCAGATTTTGGGTTTGAACAGGCCGTAGGGACGCTCGGCAAAGCACTGCTCATAACGCAGGCAGGCCTTGCGTTCGCTCTCGATCATGGTGGTGGGGAGATACGTGCCCGCTACAATGGCTGCCAAATTTCGCTCAAAACAGGTGTGGCAAATGCGATAATGGTTGAGGGTGTGGTGAAAGTGATTCATGTTGATTATAACGCCACACTCATTGCAGTCAGGTCGCTCCTGGAGCCAAAAATTCAAACAGCGGGTAGCGCGGTCACATTCGGGGGTTGTTGACGGCACGGTGTCATCACCTCTGATTAGTCTCCCCCTTTGTTTTTATTGTAACACGACTCCAGGCGCGCTGATAATCAAAGTTCAGCGGTTTTTAGACAGCCACTCCAGGCTGGCGGCCGGGTCCGGCTGCCACCAGACCGGCCCGCCGGCCGGCTGTCCCTCAAAGCCGGGGGCGGTGGTAAGCTGCCGGCTGCTGTACGGCGTCGCCAGGTAGATGTCGCTGTTGCCCTCAGTCTCAAGGCTGATGAGCAGGCCCGGCTCTAAGCCTAAGCTGGAATTAAAGGGGCTGGGATGACCTTCCGCCCCGACCCCCTGGGAGGCCGGCTCAATTCTGGGCCGGTTATCATAGGCCAGACGATAACCGTAACTCTGCATCTCTCCTGCCCGGTTGGATAAAAAGAAAATTGTACCGTTGCTGCCAACAGCCGGGTCTCGATCATCCGCCGGGTCTGTAATGAGCGGCGTGATTTCAGGCTCGGCGGCCAACGGGGCAGACAGGCTGGCCGGCACGGTCAGCCGGTAAATATCATTATTGCCGCTGCGGCTGCTGCTAAAAAGCAGGTGGCGGCTGTCAGGCAGCCAGGCGGGACGCCAATCGCCGCTGTCGTTAAAGGTCAGACGGCGCTGGTTTTGGCCGTCTCGATCCATCAGGTAAATTTCGGGGTTGCCGTCGCGGGTGGATACAAAGGCAATCTGGCGGCCATCGGGCGACCAGGCCGGCAGCATATCGTCGCCGGGGCTGTCGGTGAGTTGGGCCAGCTCGCACTCGGCCAGGCCGGGCGGGCAGTCGGCCCGCAGGGTAAAGATGTCCCAGTTGCCGCTGCGGTTGCTCTGAAAGGCCAGGTAGCTCCAGGCCGGCGACCAGGCCGCATTCTCATCGCCTGCCGGGGAATTGGTCAGGCGGAGAATGTCCTCCCCTTTTTCCGTCATCGTGTAAAGTTCGCGGTTGCCCTCCCGGTCGGAGGTAAAGGCGATGCGAGGTTGCCAGGCCGACCAACTCTGACCACCGTCGTTTGAACGGAGGATATAGCCGGCGGCTAACAGCAGCATGCTTTGGTCGTGGTTGAAATTGGGGGAGAGGGAGAGCATCACATTGGGATATTTTATCTGGCTCATAGTCGCTAAAAACGACCAGGATGCGCCGCCGTCGCTGCTGCGATAATATTCGCCCGGTTTGGAGAGCAGCACAAAAGCCGACTGATCCTGCTCAAAAGTGGGCGAGGGGTACAGATAAACCGGCGGCGACAGCCAGCTTGAGGGCAAAGGGCTGACCGGCGCCGTCCCGTACTTTTGCAAATCGGCGGCGGCCAGGGCGGTCAGCCAGCCGTTGCCAAACAAATACAAGGTTTCGCCGCCGGGCGAGAGAGCTATATCGGCCGGCGAGGTGGTGGTAAAGGGCCACATGCTCTGCACCAAAAAGTCATCGGTGCGCCGCACCACCAGCCAATGCTCCTTTGAGGTATAGAGCCAGGTTCCGCTGGGGTCTGTAACGGGCTGGCCCTCACCGGTGTCCCATTGAGACGCCTCCTGTTTAAGAATCTGGCCTGACAGGTCTAAGACCGTAAATTGGACTGTATCATTCAGGTTGTGATAGAGGGTAAAGATTTTGCCGGCCTCGGCCGCCAGGGCCGGCCGGTCTATGACGCCGGGGTCAAAAGCGGCCAGGTCCAGGTGCGAAACCTGCCAGGCGTCGAGGTCAACGATACCGTAGAGGGTGCGGCGGTGCGGCGGCGAAGCGTCGCACTGGCCCAGGTGAAAATAGGCCCGCCGGTGGCCGGGGTCGGCCCACAGGCGGCTCAAAATACAGGGGCGGGCCAGTATTTGGGGTGCTTCGGCCAGGTTAGCCAGATTGTAGCGGTACAGGTTTGGTTCATCATAGCCGTACTGATTCTGTTCTGAGGCGATCATCAATAAAGAGTGGCCGGGGTCTGCGGCCATAGGGCCGGCCCGGTTCAGGCGGGCCGCCTGGCTCAGGTTGGGCCGGTTTAAGATGAAGGTGGTGGTAATGCTTTGGCTGCCCAGATAGACGCGCCCGGCATCGGCCAGCAGAAAGGTTTGGGTGATGCTGCCGCCGGCCAGTAAAGGGGCAGTTTGTTGAATCGGGGTCAAACTGGCCGGGTCCAATTGGTAAAGGCTGCCGGCGGCGTCTACCACAAAAACGGCCCCGTCCGGCGCTACCGTCCAGGCCTGTAAAGGCTGGGCCGGCCCGCCGGCTGGCTGAGAAGCTGGCGGGCGCAGTTGCGCTCCGATCAATGTCAAGGCCACCAGAAAAATGGCGAGCCAGCCGGAAGCAAATCGCAGTGACTTTGGCATGACACCCTCCACAAGGTAAAAATTAAGGTGTCTTATAGATGGTTACTATCATACCACCAATCCCCTAAAATTTCGATATTGACGCGGCGAAATCAGGCAGGTATACTCCATAAAGGTGACAGTCACTTTTTAAGTGACTGTCACCTGATTACACCGCCGCTGCGGAGGTACAAACGTGCCCCTTTCTGCTATATCGTCTAAATATAGCCTCACAGCCGCCGAGTTTGAACCGGCCTATTTAGCCCTGCACCGGCGCGGCGAACTCAAACAACGGGCCATCGAGGCCCTGGCCGGCCTGCGAGTCTGCCACGTTTGCCCGCGCGACTGCGGGGTAGACCGGCTGGCCGACAAAACTGCCGCCTGCAAAACCGGGCGCTACGCCCAGGTGGCCAGCTACTTTGCCCACTTTGGCGAGGAAGACTGTCTGCGCGGCTGGCGGGGCAGCGGCACCATCTTTTTTGGCATGTGCAATCTGCGCTGCGTTTTTTGCCAGAACTTTGACATCAGCCAGGCCGAGAAGAGCCAGGAAGTGACCCCGGCGGAGTTGGCAGCGATTATGTTGGAATTGCAGGAGGAGGGCTGCCACAACATCAATTTTGTTACCCCGGAGCACGTCGTCCCGCAGCTTTTGGAGGTGCTGGTGGTGGCGGTGGAAGCGGGGCTGCGCCTGCCCATCGTCTACAACACCTCAGCTTACGACTCAATGGAAAGCCTGCGCCTGCTCGATGGGGTGGTGGATATTTACATGCCTGACTTCAAATTTTGGGACGCACAGCTTTCTCTACGTTATCTCAAGGCCAAAGATTATGCTGAAACGGCCCGGCGGGTCATCAAAGAGATGCACCGCCAGGTGGGGCCGCTCAAGTTTGATGAGCGCGGCCTGGCCAAACGCGGCGTGTTGGTGCGTCACCTGGTGATGCCCGGCTTTGTGGACGAGACGCGCCGCATTTTGCGCTTTCTGGCCCAGGAAGTCGCCCCCGATACGTATGTGAACGTGATGGCTCAGTATCACCCGGCGGGGAAAGTGGCGGCGGACAAGTACGCCGAAATCAACCGCCCCCTGACCACCAGGGAGCATGAAGCGGCGGTGCAATTTGCGGGCGACCTGGGCCTGCGGCTGGATGTGCGTCAGCGGGCCAGGAGATGATCAGGGTAACGCAATGCGCGTAAGCTGCGCCCGCGAAACCTAAACTAAAGGGCTCCCCCAAAGTGCAAAAGACTCCCTGAATAAAAAGCGAGCTCGGGGCGTCAGCTTGACGCGCTGGTTAAGCGGCGTTTACTTTGCAAATTACGGCAGCGG
Source organism: uncultured Caldilineaceae bacterium (assembly GCA_964505845.1). Lineage (GTDB taxonomy): Bacteria > Chloroflexota > Anaerolineae > 4572-78 > J111 > DSQQ01. The sequence goes on along the minus strand of CAZDMM010000436.1, from coordinate 1,608 downwards.
TGGAATAGCAAACGTAGCTAATGATTGCACATTGTAAGGGGTATTCGCCATTGCTCGCACAAGTTTCTCATCTGCTGTTACTAACGGCGCGTTGGCTTGATGAGACAAAGCAACATAACAGGCATCATAACCACTGATACCATACGTAGTGGCAATTTCTAAGGCATCAGTTACCAAATCAACGGTAGGCACAATGCTCAATGCCAAATCTTTTAACTCAACCATATCTTGCTTTGCGTCAGTGGCAGGATACTTTAAAAGCCACACATAGTTGGCAAATGCGCTAGCGCACTCGGCAAAGAAAAAATCCGGTACATAGAACTGAGTCTGAGCATCGGCATCAAGGTGAGTAAAGAGCGCATCTGCTAAATCGGACCAAGGCTGAACAAAGAACAATTTGAGGGCGACATTGGCATCTATGACACAGACAAGTGGTGTATTACTCATTGGCGCTACGAATCTGCCTTATCATCGTCACACTATCCGGCATATTAGCCGGTAACACCCGCCGCCGACGACGAATATTAGCCAGGGCTTTAGACCGAGCTTGCCGCCTTTTTTCTTCATCAATAACCTGCTCTAATATACGCAGTACAAATGTATTGACAGAGTATCCTTGAGCCAGAGCAATCTCTTTTATTTGTTGATACAGACTATCTGGGATTTCCTGTATTTTTAAAGTAGCCACAGCCTACAAAAACTCCTTCCTATTCATTTAATTCTAGTTCATCCCGCACCAATTGGTCAACCGTGACCCCAAATAAATCGGCAATTTGAATTATCATTTCTGTATTTGGTATCTTCTTGCCTGTTTCAATTTCACTAGCATAACTATGAGAAGTAAACCCCAAAGCCAGAGCCATTTCTTTCAAAGTCATCCTGCGTCTTTTTCTTAAAGTACGAATTTTTGCTCCTAACCTTTGCACAGCTAACCCTTTTCCAAATTAGAATATGACAGGTATCGAGTAGCATGATAAATGTCGCTAATAAGCGATATTTTGCAAAAATCTAACAGAAAGGAGACATTTTGATGGGGACACTACCCCCACAAGAATTACTCAAAAAATGGAAACATGAAGAAATCACGGTTGAAATGGCAATCGGCCATATGTTGTTGCAACATTTGGTCAAGATATTCGCCGCCCTTGAGATTATCAAAACCACTCTGAATAAACTTTGCACCGATGTTGACAGCCTGATTGCCCACACCGGAATGAAACCCATTCAAACCGGCAAAAAGAGGCCACCCAAGCAAGGTTAGCCCTTCATCCTTGAGTAATCAGACTCATCAACATCAAAAAGACCTGCGAAGTCTCGCTCACTTCGTAGGTCTTTTCATTTTAATCTAAATTATCGCTTTGGTCAATGCAGTTTTCATACTTGATGGGAGATTTTCAGTCGCCCAAAAATAAGCTCAATTAAAACTAAACCTTGCGCCAAAAACTGAGCTTAATGAGGCGATGCCAACGACGTTGTTAAGCTGCTAAAAATTACGACTTAATCCGCCGTCTTCTCGTATTTCGTCCCTCATTATTTCCTCAAAACCTTGCAATAAGCATCTCAAAGTTACCTCCTCAGTTTGACCAAGTTCAAATACTCGTGTCTTAA
>CAZDMM010000435.1:0-6526 GCA_964505845.1 uncultured Caldilineaceae bacterium | reverse complement strand
GGGGCAAAGAGGAGGGCCAGCAGCACGTAGCCGCCGGTCCAGCCCATAATGTAAGCCAGCCCATCATAGCCCAGCAGCCAGAGCGAGCCGGCCATGCTGATGAAGGAGGCCGCGCTCATCCAGTCGGCCCCGGTGGCCATCCCGTTAAAGATGGCCGGCACGCGGCGTCCGGCCACATAATACTCATCCAGCAGCTTGGTGCGGCTGATGATGCCAATAGTGGCGTACAAGCCCATCGTCAGCAGCAGGAAGCACCAGCCGATGAAGGCGGTCGGCAAACCGAAGAAAACCTCCAGCAAGAGCAGCACGATGGTAAAGATAATGAAGCCGCCGGTGAAAATACCGTAGGTTTGGACCAATTTTTGGCGAAATGCATCTTTGCTTGTGACTGTTGTAGTTGCCATCGTCGTGACTCCTTATCTCTTCATCCCAACTAAGCCGTACTCTTCGTCGAGTTTGTTCATGTACCAGGCGTAGAAAAAGATTTCGACGACAAAGACAATCAGCGAACCCTGGCTGCCCATATAATAGCCGAGCGGAAAGCCGGCAATCACAATCTGGTTGAGCTGGTTGACAAACAACGGCGGCACATAAGCCACCGCAAACCAGATGATGAGCAAAATGGTAATGATGCGGATATTGTCTTGCCAGTAGGCGCTAAGCCTCTGCTTGACTTCTTGAACTCTATCTTGTTCATCCATCGTTTTATCCCTCCTTGAATAACTCGTGGGCACTCCTGGAAACTGAGAGAACTCGCGGGGTGTGTTCCCCCTGAAATCCTATAAGCTCCCGGTCAGGCCCTTAATAATCTGTGGATTGCTAAAATTTGAGTAGGGTGGTGGAAGTTTGCTTTCACCGGTCAACACACTGCTTTGACGCTCTATACATCTACTTTTTGAGATTATGGCATAGCACCCCTCCTTCCGTGGTGGTTTGGACAGGCGGCAAAATGTAGCAAAGACTGGGGGCGACAAAGTTTATGCCCCCTTTAATTGCTTAATTTAGCAGGCTTGGGGGAAAATGTCGTCACCCCCGGAGGGAAACCTGCTCTCCCCCCCAGGGGTGAACTATTTATCCCCTCCGAGGGGGATTTGGGGGTATCTCGCCCAAATCTTGCCAAGATAAGCAAACTTGGCTATGATGACTGCTTGATCAGATTTTTGTTGGGATCGGATCTCAGGCCCGTTCCTGGGTTGGGGGGGCTAATGGCGGCTGATGTACCGGCGACCGTCAATTTATCCACAACACCTCAAACACTGCCACTCATGAGGTTAGACCTGGTGGCACCGCAGCGCCATTGGGTTAACTTTTGGCTGGTTTATCGTTGGGCCAGCCTGCTGCCGGTTGTCTGGCCGTTATTTGCTGCCGTCAGCCCACTTGAGCCTGCGCCCGCATGGTTCTTTTTGTTTCTGTTTGCCCTGGGCGTCACCGTTTTACTCACAATTTTAAGCCGCGCCTTCCCCTATCCACCCATCAAAATGTTTGCTTTCCTGGCCGTTGACTTGATTGGAGCCGCGGCCCTGCTGGCTTTCAGCGAGGGCAGCCGCAGCCCCTATTACTGGTACTGCTTAAGCCCGCTTTTGGCCGGAGTATTGTTGTTTCAATGGCCTGGCGTACTCTGGGGGCCGGCCCTATTTACCTCACTTTATTTGTCAGCCCTGGCCCTGCTTCCCCAGGCTGACCTGTTCAGCGAAGAGTTGGATACTTTGCTGCACCAACTGGCGGGCATCTGGCTGCTGCCGCTTTTGTTGGGCTATCCCTTCCAACGCCTGCGCCGCGCCGAGCAGAGTTACGAAGCGCTGCGCACCACCCAGGCTGAGATGGCGCAGCAGCATAGCCAACTGCTGGCGGCGCACGACCAATTGGAAATTATTCACGATGTGACCCTCTTCCTGCAAGGGGCCGCCGATATTCAGGCGGTGCAGCAGCGGCTGCTCCGCGCGGTTACTGGCGAACTGGGCTTTGCCCAGGCGGTCGTCGGCCTCGTCAATCCGGCCAGGCGGCAGGTGGGCGATTGGCAGATTTACCCACCGGCCGGCCAGACCGAGGCATCCGCCTTCCCCCCGCTGCCGCTGGCAGCAGAGCAAGGGTTAATCGCCCAGGCCCTGCTCGACGGCCGCGCCCACTGGTGGGCTAACGAAGAACCTCTCACGCCCGACGAGACGTTGAACGCCTGGTTGGGCCAATCGGCCTGGCTGATTGTGCCGCTGGTGCTGCCGGAGCAGCCGGTTGGCCTGTTCCTGGTGGCGGTTGAGGGTGGGCCCGGCAGCCTGTCCGAAAACCAATTGGTGGTGCTGACCGCTGTGGCCAGCCAGGCTGCCGCAGCCCTGGGAACCATTGACCGGACTCACCGGCTGGCGGCCGAGCAGGAACGCAACCGGATTGCCCGTGACATTCACGACACCGTGGCCCAATCCCTTTTTGGCATGGTCTTTACCCTGGATGCCTGCATCAAGATGCTGCCCGAGCAGGGCGAGACCGTCCAGCATGAGTTGGTGGAACTGCGCCAACTGGCCGACCAGGTGCGCCACGAAGTCCGGCGTTACATTCTGGACACCTGGCCTTCGGAGCTAACCGAGGCCAGCTTCAAAGCCGACCTGGAGAAATACGTAGCTCATTTTGCCCCGGCCCACACCTTTCAGATTGATTTCACCCTGAACGGCGATTTTGACCGGCTGCCCTCGGTGATTCGGCGCAGCCTTTACCGCGTTTCGCAAGAAGCTCTGGCTAACGCCGCCCGCCACGCCGGGGTAGACTCGGCCCGGCTGACGATGCATGTTGAGCCGGATGAAGTTTACCTGAGCATTTCCGACCGCGGCAAGGGTTTTGACCCCAAGCTGGCCCTGGCGCGGGAGGTTAATCGCGAGCACTTTGGCCTGCGAGGCATCCGCGAGCGGATTCAGGCGTTGGGCGGAATCTGCGATATCCTCAGCCAGGCCGGCCAGGGGACGCAGGTGCTGGTGCAGTTGCCGGTCAACCGGAGGCATGAGCATGGCTGAGAGCCAGATTCGCTTGCTGATTGTGGATGACCACGCCGTGGTGCGCAAGGGCCTGGCCATGGTGCTGCGGCTGGAACCTGACCTGGAAATTGTGGGCGAAGCTGAGAATGGGGCCAAAGCGGTTGAACTGGCCAAAAAACTGCGGCCCGACCTGGTGCTGCTCGATTTTGTCATGCCGGAGATGGACGGCCAGGCCACGGCTCTGGCGCTGCAAGCCGCGCTGCCGGGGGTGCGGATTTTGATGCTGACCGGCGTGGCCCTGGATGAGCGGGTGCTGGAAATGCTGGCGGTGGAGGTAGACGGCTACGTGATGAAAGACATCGAGCCGGATGAGTTGGCTCAAGCGATCCGTACCGTGGCCAAAGGCGAAGCTTATCTTCATCCGGCCCTGGCCCGGCGGGTGCTGGCGCGAGTCAGCGAGCGGCGCACTCCAGCCCTGCCGCCTCAAATCCAGTTGACCCAGCGTGAGCAGGAAGTGTTACGCTGGATGGCTACCCCGGCCACCTATCGTGAGATTGCCGAACGCCTTTTTGTCAGCGAGGAAACCATTCGCAGCCATACCAAGCATATTTTAAGCAAACTACAGCAACCCAATCGAGCCCAGGCAGTTCTGGCGGCCGTGCGGGCCGGCTTAATCAGTTTGCCGGAATAATCGTCTCAAATCCCCAAATTCATCCTTAAAAATTTTATAGCTACACCAAACGCGCCGCTGGCTCAGTCCAACCTTATAATTTTCTCCCCTACAAGCCAATTCTTTGGCGGATTGACCAAGGTACTATTGTATTTTGCCACGATAAAAGTTAGAGTTTTGTATGAGAACCGGGTGTTTTTCCTTATGCCTTTATCGTTGCAGCCTCCCAACAGAGAAGTAGATGTGGATTTTTTGGTCTTTATCGAAAGGTATGTGACCGACCTGTTGAAATGGGATATTTTGGCGTTTTTTGCCCAAAATCCCGGCGCTGCCCCTACTGCGGCCGAAGTAGCCCAACAGATTGGACGCAGCATCTACTCGGTGCGCCCCGAGTTGGGGGACCTGGTTTTAACCGGCATCCTGGAGCATACCCCCAGCTCAAATGGTCATATCCAATATCGGTTAACCCCAGAACCGGCCTTGCGGCGCTTAATCTTGAAATTTGCGCACCAACTGGCCGAATAGCGGTTTGCCTAAAGGTAAAGGTTAAAAGTGAGGGTAAACAAACCCTCACTTTTTATTTTGTTTCACCAGTCCCTATTTAAGCGGTTTTCCCTTTTCACTTAAAACGTGGTAGAATGGCCTTGCTTGACGTTGATTATGTATTTTTTGTAAAGGACTTGTTGATATTGTTATGGAACTCACTTGGTATGGTCACGCCAGCTTTCGTTTGAAAGACCGGAATATTACCGTTGTCACCGATCCTTATGATAAAACCCTGGGGCTGCCCTTGCCCCGGCCTAAAGCCGATATTGTGACTGTGAGTCACCCTGCCCCGCATCATAATTATATCGCCGGGGTAAAAGGTGATTTTAAGGTGATTGATGGCCCGGGCGAGTATGAAATTGGGGGCGTCTTCATCACCGGCGTGCAGATGACCCCAACCAAAAAGAAAAATGCTCACAGCGAATTTGACCCCAATACCGTTTTTGTCTTTTACATGGATGAAATTGCGATTTGCCACCTGGGAGACCTTGGCGCCGTGCCCTCTCAAAGCCAGGTGGAGGACATGGGGAGCATCGAGGTGTTGCTGGTCCCGGTTGGTGGGCAAAATGCGCTCAATGCGGCTCAGGCGGCCGAGGTGATCAGTTTGATTGAGCCGCAGGTGGTGGTGCCGATGCATTACCACCTGCCTGACCTTACGGTTAAATTGGACCCGGTAGAAAAGTTTTTGAAAGAAATGGGGCTTGCTAAAGCGGATAAGGTGGATAGCTTGAAGTTAACCAAATCCAATCTACCTGAAGAGACACAAATTGTGTTGTTAGAGGCCAAATCGTAGGGTAACTGGACCGATGAACGATGAAAAAATCCTCGCTGAGAAAAGCGTCGCAGAACCGGCCTCGGTGATGAAAACCCAAAATTTGGGTTGGCGCACCGTTTTAGCCGCCGCAGCCCTTATCATTGTGGCGGTATTGGTCTATTCTTACCTGCGGGAGCAAGCCAATCCGGCGGTGGCGGTTCCCGGCACGGCGATGTCACCGGTATCGCCGCCGCAGCTTACTCCTCCCGAAGCCACGGCCCAGGCTAATCCTGATTCTGCAAAGGCCCAATTTGAGGCCGGCAACGCCTATGTCCAGGCCGGGCAGTGGGCGCAAGCCCAAACCGCTTATCAAAAAGCCATCGAGCTTGATCCAAATTATCAGGCCGCTTACGCCAATTTAGGGGTGGTTTATTATCAGATAGGCCAGTTGGATTTGGCCGCCTCGCAATATCAAAAAGCGTTGGAACTTAATCCCAATGATGGTGAGGTGGCGTATAACCTGGGGGCGCTGTATGTGCAGCAGGCCCTCTTGAATAGCACTCCCCCTAACCGGGATTTGTTGAATAAAGCGGTTAGCCAGCTTAAACACTCGATTGAACTGAACCCTGATTTAGCCGAGCCTTACTTTAGTTTAGGGGTGGCTTACAACACCCTGAATGAAAAAGAAGCCTCTATTCAAGCTTTTGAAACCTTCTTAAGTCGTGATACCGGTCACGATCCTCGCGCCAGCCAGGAAGCCAAACATTACCTGGAAACTTTACGCCAGCGCTAGTTTTTACCTACAGCCTATCTACCCCCTTCAAAGGATGAAGCTAACGGTCTTACCGCTGCTTCAGCTTGGCCTCAGCGTGATATAAGCCGCCGGAGGTCCTTAACTTCGGTACTTTGGGGCAAAAAAATTAGGTACTTTTTGATATAAAGAACCGCCGGTATGTCGGTACTTTTGCTCCTACCTTTTAGTACCATTATCTCTTATAATTACAGTAGCATAGCAGGAGAATCTTTGCCGGAGTCCATTTTATTGTGAACTCTTTGGATTTTTTATTTATCTTGAACAGGAGTGTTGACTTATGAAGAAAAGAATGGTTGTCCTCGCTGCATTAACCTCCACAATGCTATTATTGATTTTGCTGCTGCCGCTTAGCTTGCTCATGGCTTCCCCGGCGAGGGCTGAGGCCACCTCACCACGCCCAGCCTGGGCCGGCCTGAGTTCCTGGATTCCCCTTAAAACTGCCAGCCCTGCCCCGGATGGCTTTGGGTACACTTACCAGGATGAAACCGAAAGTATTGGCGGCCCCACCTTTAATTTTATTGACATTTCCGGCAGCGGCGCTAACCTGGGCCTGAACGACGATGATAACCTGGAAGTTACCCTGCCCTTTAACTTTAGTTATTATGGCGTTTCTGCCAATAAACTGTTGGTGGGCAATAACGGCGCGGTTATTTTTAACCCCACCGTCTCTGACAAGGTTTTTGCCAACAATATTTGCCCCCTCAGCTCTAATTTGGCTACCAATAATCTTATCGCTCCCTGGTGGGATGATTGGGGCAGCAGCGGCGACGTCTATACCCAAA
>CAZDMM010000434.1:0-6528 GCA_964505845.1 uncultured Caldilineaceae bacterium | reverse complement strand
AAGTATGGTCGAATAGTTCTCAAAAACCCGGTTTCTTTTTTAAGAAACACGCTCTGAGGGGTAACTTGCCAACGTTTTAACAATCAAGGAGTTCTATGCTGCTAACCATTGACATCGGCAATACCAATATAACCTTTGGCGTTTACGACGAGCAGCAGACGCTGCGCTACCATTGGCGCATCAAAACCGACCACGAGCGCATGCCGGACGAGTACGGCATCATCATGCTGAGTTTGCTGCATCACGAAGGTTTGGACTTTAAACAAATCAACGGGGTAGCGCTAGCCAGCGTGGTGCCGCCGATTACCCACATCTTTGAGGAGATGATTGAGCGCTTTATCAAACAGAAGCCGCTGGTGGTGGGAACCGGGGTCAAAACCGGGGTGCATATTCGCTACGACAGCCCGCGCGATGTGGGGGCAGACCGCATTGTAGATGCGGCCGCCGCGTATAAACTGTATGGCGGCCCGGCCTGTATTGTTGATTTTGGCACCGCCACCACCTTTGACGCCATCTCGTCCAGCGGGGACTATTTGGGTGGGGCCATTGCGCCCGGCATCGGCATTGCCGCCGAAGCCCTGTTTAGCCGCACCTCTAAGCTACCCCGCGTGGATTTGGTGCGCCCGCCGCGAGCGATCGGGGCCAATACCATCCATGCCATGCAGAGCGGCCTGTTGTTTGGCTACGTGGGGCTGGTAGAGGGCATGGTGACGCGCTTTCGGGCCGAGTTGGGCGCGGACATGCGGGTGATTGCCACCGGCGGCCTGGCCGAAACCATTGCCCGCGAAACAAAGGTGATTGAGGTGGTCAACCCCTGGCTGACCCTGGAAGGGCTGCGCCTGATCTGGGAGATGAATCGTGAGGCGTAGAGCGCGGTGCGTAAGCGTTTACCAGGCGCCACGAGTTTTGGGCAAGAGTCTATGTCAATCAAGGTTCTACACAACAAACGCATTATTCTGGGTGTAACCGGCGGCATTGCGGCCTACAAGGCGGCGATGGTATGCAGCCAACTGGTGCAGGGCGGGGCGCTGGTAGATGTGGTGATGACCGAGGCGGCCCAAAAATTTATCGCCCCGCTGACGTTTCAGGCGCTCACCCATCGCCCGGTGTACACGGATATTTTTGACATTCCGCCCGGTCAGAATATCCCCCACATTACCCTGGCCAACGCCGCCGATTTACTGCTCATTGCCCCGGCCACGGCTCACACCCTGGCTAAAATTGCCACCGGGCTGGCCGATGACCTGCTGGCCGCCATCGCCCTGGCTACGCCTGCTCCCCTGCTGTTGGCTCCGGCCATGGAAACCGACATGTGGCAGCATCCTGCTACCCAAGCCAACATCGAAAAACTGCGGGCCTGGGGAGCAGCCATCGCCGGCCCGGCGGAGGGACGCCTGGCTTCAGGTGAGGTAGGGCGGGGCCGGATGGTGGAGCCGGAGGAGATTGTCAGCGCGGCCAGGGTGGTGCTGGGCCGCAGCGGTAGTTTGGCCGGCTGGCGGGTGGTAGTGACCGCCGGAGGCACGCGAGAGGCCATTGACCCGGTGCGCTTTGTCAGCAATCACTCCAGCGGCAAAATGGGTTATGCCCTGGCCCTGGCAGCACGAGATCGGGGCGCAGCGGTAACGCTCATTACCACCGCCGCGCTGCCGGATCCGTTTGGCATGCAGGTGGTGCGGGTTGACTCGGCGGGGCAGATGTTGGAGGCCGTGTTGCAGGCGACGCGCCAGGCCGACCTGTTGGTGATGGCCGCAGCCGTGGCCGATTTTCGGCCTCAAAGCGTGGCCGAACAGAAGATAAAAAAGAAGGGCGACGACGCAGGTCTCACCCTGGACATGGTGCGTAATCCTGATATTTTGGCGCAGGTGGCGGCTCAAAAAACAAGCGGGGCCGGCCCCCGGATTACGGTGGGCTTTGCCGCCGAAACCGAGGATTTATTGGCAAACGCTCAAAGCAAGCTGGAACGCAAAAAGTTGGATTTGATTGTGGCGAATGACGTGACCGCAGCGGACGCCGGTTTTGCCGTTGAAACTAACCGGGTCACGCTGCTGTCTGCTGACGGAACTATTACTGAACTGCCCTTGTTGAGCAAAGCTGAGGTAGCAGAAGAGGTTTTAGACCACGTTCAAATGTTGAACGTTAAACGTTGAACGTTTAACTCACCGCCCGGCTGTAACCCAGTTCGTCCATGGCCGCCAACATATCGCGCATGCTAGAAAGATGTTCTTGCAGATTCTCATCCAGGCGGCGAAAGCGGTTATCGTTGAAATCGCCCTTGGCGACGATGAGCAGCATTTCGGCGTGCGTGGTAGCCAGGTCGCTGGCAATCTTGCGGATTTTCAACTCGGCCTGGGTGCGAAAGGCTTGCAGTTCTTTGAGGGCCGCCAGGTGCTGCTTTTTGCTCTCCAGCAAGGCGCGTAGATGATGAGTTTCTTGCTCATCCAGGGCCATCAAGGAGCGCCGGCGCAGTTCGTCAAGCTCAAAAACGGTCTGGCGCAGGTCACGGTCTAAGTTGCGCTGGTTGTACAATTTGGCCAGGCCCTGCTCCAGGCGGTTGAGGTTGTCTAACCACTGGTAAACCGGTTTGAGGGTTAAATCGAGGCGATCCCGCATGGGGCCGGCCGGATATTGTTGGGCCACGCGGGTAATCAGCCGGCCATAGTGCCGAGATTCGGCCACCGGGCGAGCTACCGAGCGCGGCAGGGTGGAAACATTGAAAGATTTGGTCAGCAGACCCATCCCTTTTAGGGAAAAATAGCCTACCACGGCGGTTAAAACAAGCAGAAGCACAATCAGAAAGAAACCTAACACAATTAAGCCGGGAACCGGCAGCAGAATGAGAGCTGCCAGCGGCCCAAAAAGCGCTACACAGAGTAAAAACTTCACTAAAGTTGCAAGTAGGCGTCGCATATTTTTACCCTTTTGGTTTGAGTTAAACAGGTGTAGCAAAGATTATAGCACAAAAATAAGTTTGTACGAAAAGGCATAAAACGGAATCAGGGCGAGAAGTCAGGCTTTTGGCGGCGTTGGTTTTCCGTAGGGTAAGCGTTGGCTTTTTATGGGAACTTTGACGGAATCTAGCGGCGTATTAATAGTATCATCAATGGGGTAGGATAAAAGTCACATTTGTAAAAAGAGTGATCCAGGTATTAAAATGGGACGTTGAGGCAATTTTACTCAAGGAGATAAGTTATTTATGAATCAATTTAAACCTTACAAAATCTTGTCAGTTTTTTTAGGGAGCGGCCTGATTTTGGGTGTGCTGTTCTATGCCACGGCTCAAGCTTCGGCGGCGGCAGCCTCTACCAGGTTTAACACTTTATCTGACCCGACCTCATTGCTGACCCAAGCGCCCTCGACCGGGGCTGCCCTGCAAGCTTCCAGCGTGGCCACTTTATATCTACCCATCATTCGCAGAAGTACGTTGGTCTATTCGCAAGATTTTAGCGATTCAGATAACAGTTGGCCGAAAGGTGACGATGGGAAATGCGCTTCTACCACCTCCGGGGGCCGCTACCAGTTGACCATTGATAAGGACGAGGAATGTTTCCGGTTTGCACCGACCGCAGCAGAGAGGACTTATGGCGAATTTGAGGTTTTGCTCTATCACAGCGGCGAGCAACAAAACAACTCTGCCCTGGGCATTTATGCCAATGGCCAGGGGGGCAACAATTACTATTTGCTGCGGATCTGGCCTAACAATAGCTGTACCCCTACTCCCCAAAATACCGGGGGCAATTGGGAGTTCATTCGGAACCGAAACGGAACCAAAACGATCATCAGGAGCGGCATTTGTAACCCGAATATCATCCGAGGCTTTGGTTCAGGCGCGGCTAACATTATAAGAGTCAGACACACCAGCGACCGGGTCATCACGCTCTATATTAATGGCGTGCAAATAGATCAATTTGTTGAAAGTTCCAGCCAGGAACTGCTGGGCAAAGGCACCGGGGTGTATGGCCGGGCCGCTTCTAACAAGGATTACATCATCACCAAATATGATGATTTTAAGGTGTACTCGCCTTAACCATCACCACCGGGCTAAATAGACTCTATCAGGAATAAGGTGAAAGCCAGGCGACAGGCACTTCTGAACGCTATAGATTAGGTATATTTGGCTTAAAACGGTCTGATTTAAGCCAGATAAGTGCCTGTCACCTTCATCCCGATAAGGTTCAATTTAAAAGGGGTCTGGCTGCAGTCAGACCCCTTTTGTTTTGGATATATGGGTAGAAGCGGCAGAAGGATGCCGTTTCTACCCATCGCAAAGGCGTGGGGACGCCTTTGCTGCCCTGTTTAACTTGTTTTATGGGCCGGGATTATTTGAAACCGTCTATCCCTCCGGTGAAACGGCGCAGCGAAAGCCCACGTTGTTGTAAAACTGAAAATCGCCGTCCAGGCGAGAGAGGCAGTTAGCCACCTGGACATCATTAACCCAAGAGGCCCCTCTCAGCACCCGAAAGCCGAGAGCCTGGCGGCTCTCACGACCATCGTTGGGATTATAGGGGAAGGGAGCAAAAAGGCTGTTGGTCCACTCCCAAACGTTGCCCACCATGTCTACCAGACCCTCCGGGGTATCACCCTGGGGCGAGAACGCGCCCACCGGGCTGGTCCCCTGCAAACCGGCCTCTTTACAATTGCAGCGGCCGGCCCCCAGCTCATTGCCCCAGGGGTAGCGCCGGCCCTCGGTTCCCCGGGCGGCCCGCTCCCATTCAGCTTCGGTGGGCAGCCGTTTGCCGGCCCAGGCCGCATAGGCCATCGCATCTTCCCAGGTTACCAGCACCACCGGATGCTCGGCTTTACCTTCGGGGTACAGGCGGGTGTGGGGGTCCCAATTGTAGCCCCGGGTGTCGCACCAGCTTACCTCATAATTGGGCACGGGGCGCCCGGTGGCATCCACAAATTTTTTATACTCAGCGTTGGTCACCGGCCAGCGATCCAGGTAAAAATCGGCCAGCAGAACCTGGTGTTGAGGCTGGTGGTTGGGATTTCCCTCATCGCTGCCCATCAGAAAAGGCCCTCCGGGGATAAACACCATATCTTTGCCATCGGCAGGCCAGACAATGGTTGAAATTGTTTTGGGAGAAACAGTTGTACCCTTTTGTCCCATGCTCACTTCCCTTTTGGATTATAACTCAATATCATAAGCCAAGACGCAGCCCCCCAACCAGATATGGTCGCCCGGCTTAAGGGGCACGGCTTGACCCAACAGCAGCATTTCACCGTTGAGCCGGGTGCCAAACCCGCTGCCCAAATCTTCTACATAAGGTAAACCCTGACGCCAGGTAATAATGGCGTGGCGACGCGATACCCGCGTGGCTACCTCGCCGCTGGAGTTAAGGTCAACATCGGGTGTAAAATTTACAAACCGGTCTGAACGTCCAATGGTAATCTCATGGGGCGGAGGAGCAATGCGTATTTTTTGGCCGGTCGGCGTAATCAGCAGAAAATGGCGGGTTTGGGGGGCAGCAATCAAACTCGGCCAATCCGGCGGGGCCATATTATAAATACATTGCAAATTGCCCAACATGATTTGATCGCCGTGCTGCAACGGGCGGGAGCGTCCAAATTTAACCGGCGCTCCATTGAGAAAAACGCCGTGCCGGCTGCCTTGATCCTCAATAGTATGCCGGCCATCAAACCCCACAATTTTGGCATGCCGGCGAGAGATAACCCGCTCGCCCGAGTCTTCGTAAGCCAGGTCAACATCCGGCGGCACTCCCAGGTTAGGGTCAAAACGGCCCAAAACCAGCTCGCCGTGGGTTGGCAAAGAGATGTGTCGCCCGCTCTTAACAACGGTGAGCCAATAGAGCGGATGTTTGGCCTGCAAGGCGCCGCTTTTAGAGCGAGTGGGTAGGATCTTTGGCAGAGCCTCAACTTCGCCAATCACGTCGGGGCGGCTCTCCAAGGGTGAGGATGGTGTTTTAGGCGCAATTAAAGAGGTTTCATATGGAGAGGGCGGCTTGGCGGGGCTTTTGGGGGATGGTTCGTCGGGCAGCGGTTCAACGCGATTGGTGGGGGGAGGTGTCACCGGCCTGAGATAATCAGGCTGCGGCGGCGTTTTGGGCAGGGGAGAAGAGGCCGGGGGTGTGGGCGAGGCAGGCGCTTCTCCCCTGGCCTCGCGAATTTGCCGTAGTCTACGGCTTAACATTGACTCCTGAGAGGCTTTGGCTTCGCGCTCCTCATCGGCCTTAATCAGAAGACAGGTGCGCTGCAGCAAGCCCCAGGTCTGGAGGGTGTCGGTACGCCCGCCGAAGGCGTTGCGAATCATCGCTTTGATGCTGGGCGCATTATCACTCTCGTCAATGCAGCGATTGCGAATAGGGCATTTACGGCAATCATACTTGTACATGAACCCGCCAGCTTTCCCCAGAGCGGTACGATATACTTTAAGTATAACATCTCGTGGGGAGGCTGTCAACGGTAAAATTGCTGAGGAGCCATCATGAACCGGGAACACACCACCCCGCAATAAAAATATCGTAGCCGAGGCATGGGGATGCCTCGGCTACCGGGAAGGTGAGCTATAGC
>CAZDMM010000433.1:0-6543 GCA_964505845.1 uncultured Caldilineaceae bacterium | reverse complement strand
TAATTGCTTTGGGCCAACAACTGCTGCTGGAAGGGCGGCTCGTAATATTCGCGCTGCAAGCCCCAGCGTTCTAAAACCAGCCAGACGCGGTGGTTGGCCAGGGCTGCGTGCAGGTCGGCCTCGGTGCGGATGGCCGGCGAGGCCAGCCAGCGGTCCACCACCTGCCCGTTGACGGTGAGCAGCCGATAATCATAGCCGCCCGGCCGCTGCACCCCGTAAAAGTCATTGCGATTCAGGTAAAAAGCGGCCGCCGCCGGGGTGCCGCTGAAGATGGCATCGCCCGGCTGCCAGTGCCTCTGCACGTAGGCAAAGGCGGAGTCGTAGTCATCCCCGGTGTTGGACAGCAAGTTGTGAACGGCCGGTTGAGTGATGGTAAGAATAAGGCCGGAGATAAGCAAAGGCAGGTAATTGGTAATTGGGGATTGGTGATTGGTAATTGCCAATAACCAATCCCCCATTACTTGCATGCCATTAGCGCCCAGCAGCAGCAACACCGGCAGCAGCATAAAGAGGTATTTGTCGTCGCGGCGGTCGGGGGAGACAAAGAGTATCATCTCCAGGTTGGCGACGAGGAGGATGAGGGCGAGGAAGAGGGCAGGGGAGGCGGAGAGGCGATGAGATGAGGAGGCGATGAGACGAGGAGGCGAGGACAGGGTGAAAAGCTGAGTCAAGCTGATGATGATGGCAATGAGGGCAAAGGGAGCAAAGATTAAGGCCGGCAGAGTCAGATAAAAGGGTGAGATAGCTTGCCAACCCTCAATGGGGTTGAGCGAGAAGTTCCCATAAATCGCCAAAACCTGGGCCAGGCCGGGCAGGGCGGTGGCGGCGTCCACCGCCTCGATGCCTTTGGGTTGGCCGGCCCGTTTGACCAGGAAGGCAAGGAGGAGGATGAGGAGCAGGGCGGCAATTTCCAGCCCCCAACTTTTGAAATACCGCAGGGGAGCGGAGGAGCGGGAGAGCGGGGGAGTAGCAGAAAATTCACCCCTGCCTCCCTGCCTCCCTGCCCATTCCCGCCACCACACCGCTATCCCCGCCAGCGCCAGCGGTGGAGCCAGGGTGACGGCTACAAAATGGGTCAGGGTTGCGCCCAGATAGGCGGCCAACGCGGCCCAGCGTAGCCGGGCTTTGTTGTGAATGATGCCTTCGTAAGCCAGCCCCAGCGCTAGCAGCGCCAGCAGTTGCAGCAGGCCGTACATCCTGGCCCGGCCGCTCCACTCGATGGCCGCCGGGGCAACGGTCAGGCCGGCGGCAGCGATGAACCCCACCGCCGGGGAGAACCAGCGCCGCCCCAGCCAAAAGGTCAAAACAATGGTTACGATACCACACAGCAAGCTGGCATAACGGGCCGTCCAGCGGGCCGGGCCAAGCCAGGCCGCCAGGCTGCCGAGGTAAGAATAGAGCAGGCCATGGTCATAAAACAGGCCGGAGGGCATGAGCGGCAGCCCCTTTTCCCCAATCATTTTGATGGCCAGCAGGGTGACAAATTCATCCGGGTAAAGTTGGACGGTGTGAATAAAGCGCAGTCGCAGCCATAAGCCCGCCCCCAGCAGGGCCATGAAGGCCAGCAAGATGATGAGATTACTTTGTTTTAGATTGACTGACACAAGGGTCTATTTTAGCAGAAATAACTTTTTCACTCCAATCTTGTCAAGATATAATTTATTGCTCTTGAAACCACTTTTCCTGCAACTTTGCCATCTGGCCGCTTTGCTCCAGGCCAGCCAGGCTCTCATTGACCGCCGCCAGCAGCGCCCGGCTCTGTATGTGAACGGCGGCGGTGTACCACTCATTGGTGAGGTAGGTTATAATTTTTAAACCCCCACCCCGGCCCTCCCCCTCTGAGGGGGAGGGGGTCAGGACGCTGGGGGCATCTACCACAGCGGCCTCGGCCTGGCCGGTGCGCACGGCCTCAAGGGCGGCGGCGGCGGAGTCCTGGCGGAGGAGGGTCATGCTTGGAGGCGCCAGTGAGGGGTTGGAAGTCTCACCCTCACCCCTTCGCCCCTCTCCCTGAGGGGGTAGGGGTGAGGGTAAAATATCCGCTGCCAGTTCTTGCATCAACCGCCGGGCCTCCATCTCGGCCTGGCTGCCCCACTCCACGGCGACGGTGCGGCCGGCCAAATCTTCTACGGAGTGAATGGCCTGGTTATCGGCGCGAGTCACCAACACCTGCCCGGCGTTGAAATAGTTGGCGGTATAAGCCACATCCTGGGTGCGGAGCGGGTCGTAGGGCAGGCCGGAGATGACCAGGTCAACCCGCCGGGCCAGCAGCGCATCGTACAGGCCATCAAAACCAATGTTGACCAGCTCCACCCTGACGCCCAAATCGGCGGCCACCGTCCGGGCAATATCCACATCCAGGCCGATAATTTGGCCGCCGCTATCTATGGTTTCAAAAGGGGGAAAGCTGGCGTCCAGGCCCACCCGCAGCGCGCCCCGCCGCCGGATTTCGGCCAGGCTGCCGTCGTCGCGGGGGGCGAGGAGAAACCAGAGGGCGAATATCAGGAGAAACAAAAGTACTGCTAAAAAGGCGTATTGCGTATTGCGTATTGCCTGGAGCGTAAAACGTAAAATGTAAAATGTGAGGCGTGGGGCGTATTCTCCCATCCTCCATATTCCACCTCTGACCCCTGGCCTCTGACCTCTGACCCCTGACACTTAACACCCCCTCTGACTACTGGCTACCGGCTGCTCCCCTACTATACTTTTGCACTTCCAGGTAAATCGGCTTGGGGTCAAACTCCGGGGTGACGAGGGTGAAGTAATCCTGGTAGGTGCGGGCCGGGCGGGGATAGCGAAAGGCCCACACCGCCATCATTTTGGCCCAGGGCCAGCTTTTGACCAATTCATACGCCCGCAGCGTATTCTCAATCCGTTGAGCCGGTTTGACGGCCCGGGTCCAGCGGGGGTGGTCATTCCAGCCGCCTTCGGTGATATAGATGGGCAGATGAGCCTGCCCGCGCTCAACCAGGAGTTGGTGAACCAGCTCGGTGCGCCGGAAATTGATGACCGCCGGGTCGGGTGGGTCATCGGCGGGGAAAACCCAGCCGTAGGCATGCACGGCCAGGCCGTCCATCACCTGGCCGGCCCCGGCATCCAGCATTTTCTCCAGATAGATTAAATCATTCATGGCCTGGTCATCGCCGGGGGGAGCCAGGGTGGGGGCCAGCGCCCCGCCGAGAACCGCTACCTGGGGATTAGCTTCTTTGGCCCGGCGGTAAGCAATGGTGAGCAGGCCGGTATAGCCGGCCGGGTTGAGCGGTTGAAAACCCCACTCCAGGGCCAGGTTAGGCTCATTCCAGATGATAATCGCCGCCACCCGATCTCCGTACCGGGCCACAAAAGCCTGAACAAAATCGCCAAAATCGGGGTAATCTTCCGGGGCCAAAAAAGAAGAGGCCGAGTCGGCCGGCCTGGCCCACTCCGGGGTTAGGCCCAGCCGGGCGATGATGGTTAAGCCCTGCCGCCGGGCATGCTCAATCACCAGGTCGCTGTGCGACCAGTCAAAAAAGCCGGGGAGCGGTTCCAGGTAGGCCCAGGGAAAGTATTCCACAATCCAGGGCGCGCCCATTTCTCGCACCATTTGCAGGGTGCGCTTGATTTTCCAGGGTTCCACCTCATCGGTCAGGCGGGTGTGGACGCCCATTTTGGGGTTGGCGGTGAGCACCGTCTGCTGGGGGCCGAGTTCGATGGGGTAGGGCGGCGCGGAGGCGGGCAGGAACAGGGTGAAGAACAAAATGGTTACGAGACAAGGCCAAAATGTAAAGCGTAAAGCGTTATGGGTGATACGTGATACGTGGTGCGTGATGCGGGAAAAGGTCATGGTTTTTTCAGAACAGACCATACTTGCCCCACCAAGACCAGCCCGGCCAGGAGCTGCAGCACGCCTCCCAAGACCGCCAACGTCCCCAGCCAGGCTCCGCCCCATAAAATCATACCGGGCTGGCCCAGGATGGCTAACGGCAGGCCGAGATTAAAGAGGGCAAAGACGGCAGCCGGGGATTTTGGCCTGGCCCCGGACTGCTCCGCAGCAGTTTTGGCCGAGGTTAACCAGCGCTCATAAATGAGAGCCAGGCCCAATTGAGTTAACCAACCCAGGATAAAAATCTGGCTGGTCGCGCCAATAGCGGTGTAAGCCAGGGGGTTGAAGCCCAGCCAGACATCAAAAATCGTCACAAGCTGGGCCAGCAGGCCCAACAGCAGGTAAATTAAGGAGGCGCTCAAAAACCAGCGGGCAATGGATAGCATAGGTCGCTTAAGATGTGATTATACCGCCAATCGCGCCAGCCGGAAAAGAAAATCAGCGCCAAATGTCACCCTCAAGTGATGACAAATTTAAGTTGACATTCACCGGCGGGTGTGCTATATTATCTCTCGGGTATCCCCCCCCAGGGGGGAGGGGGTAAGGAGTAAAGGATAACTGCGTCATGAATGAAGAAACCGGAAAAATTGTCAACCGCTTGAAGAGTATCGAAGGGCATGTGCGGGGCGTCAGCAAAATGGTTGAGGACGGGGCTTACTGCATTGACGTCGTCAAGCAGATTGAGGCCATCCAGGCCGCCCTGCAAAAAGTCAGCGGCCTGGTGCTGGACCGGCACCTGCACACCTGCGTCACCACCGCCATTCGGGGGGATGACCCGGCAGAGCGGGAGCGGGTGATTGATGAGATTATGGGCCTGTTTAACGCCAGAGGGAAAAGTTAAAACGTAATGCGTAAAACGTAATGAATGATGAGCAAAGATATTTCCCCTTTTAGGTCGTTACACTTTACGTTTTACGCTTTACAAGTCAAATCAAATCCATCAAAAAGGAGAAACTCTCATGCAAACCAAAACCTTCAAAGTCCCCAACATTTCGTGTGGTCACTGCGTCAAAACCATCCAGAATGAAGTGGGTGAGTTAGCCGGCGTCACAAAGGTGGTCGCTTTACAGGATACCAAGCTGGTCACGGTTGAGTGGGAAGCGCCCCAAACCTGGGAACAGATCAAGGCGCTCTTGGTCGAGATCAACTACCCGCCGGAGAATTAAAGAGGAGAAGGCCGGAGGGTTGGAAGGCTGGAAGGGACATTAAACTTCCAACCTTCCAATCCTCCATTTTGGCAACCTTTTATGGCGACCCTGCAGAAGATACTCTTTTTTCTCTTAACCTTAAGCCTGCTGCTGACCGCTTGCGGCAGGGCCGCGCCGACGCCGGCCCTGGGCGTGGCCGGGCAGCCTACCCTGGTTTTTATTTTTACCGACCCCTGACCCCCTTGAGCGCAGATGCGGCCCATCGTGGATGGGCTGGAGCAGCAGTTTGAGGGGCAAATTGCCGTGCAGCGCATCAATGCTGCGGTGGGGGATGGCCCGGCGGTTATGAAAGCCTACCATATCTTAGGCCACCCCGTAGTATTGATTTTTGACCGGCAGGGCCAGGAAGTTGAACGCCTGGCGGGGCCGCAGCCGAGTCAAAAAATTAAAGAAGTGTTAAAGAAAGTATTGAATGTTGAACGTTAAACGTTAAACGTTCAAACGTTTAACGCAGTAAAGGTCTTGATTATGGCAGAACAACAACTCACTATGCCCGTTTTGGGCATGACCTGCGCTAACTGTGTGGCGACGGTGGAACGAAGCGCCAAAAAAATTGAAGGTGTGGCCGGGGCGGTGGTGAATTTTGGCAGCGAAAAATTGACCGTTAGTTATGACCCGGCGCTGGTTTCGCCCCGGGCCGTCATCGAGCGGGTGGAGAAGGCCGGCTATCGTGTGCCGGTGGCCACCCTGGATCTGCCCATCACCGGCATGACTTGCGCCAACTGCGCCAACACCATTGAGCGGACCTTGAACAAAAAAGTGCCCGGCATTCTTGAGGCAACGGTCAACTTTGCCACCGAGAAAGCTACGGTCAAATATATTCCCGGTGCGGTCACACGGGCCGACATGGTGGTCGCTATCGAGCGGGCCGGATACGGGGTACTGCGTGTTGACTCCGGGGTGGAATTGGCCGAGGCCGACGCGGAGCGGGCAGCCCGTGAGCGTGAGATTAAGGACCAAACCCGTAAGCTGTGGGTGGGCGTCATCTTTACCCTGCCGCTGTTTCTGTTCAGCATGGCCCGTGATTTTGGGCTGGTAGGCCATTGGGCGCACGCAGCCTGGGTTAACTACCTGCTCTGGCTGTTGGCGACGCCGGTGCAGTTTTACACCGGCCGGGATTATTACGTGGGCGGCTTTAAGGCCCTGCGCAACGGGTCGGCCAACATGGATGTACTGGTGGCCCTGGGTTCCTCGGTGGCCTATTTTTACTCGGCGGCGATTACCGGCGGGTTGCTGGGAGGGCATGTCTTTTTTGAGACTTCGGCGGCGATTATCACCCTGATCAAAGTGGGCAAGCTGTTGGAGGTGCGGGCCAAAGGCAAAACCAGCGAAGCCATCAAAGCATTGATGGGCCTGCAAGCCAAAACCGCCCGCGTCGAGCGGAACGGGGTGGAGGTTGACATCCCCACCGACCAGGTGAGCGTGGGCGACGTGGTCATCGTGCGGCCCGGCGAGAAGATTCCCACCGATGGGGTG
>CAZDMM010000432.1:0-6564 GCA_964505845.1 uncultured Caldilineaceae bacterium | reverse complement strand
ATGCGGATCATTACCCGGAAACCCCTGCTTGAATTTGCCCAGAAACATCCCGCCGCACGGAGCGGGCTGGATCACTGGTACCGGGTGATGAAGCAAACCACTTTTGATAATTTGGCCGAGTTGCGCCGGGCCTTTCCCAGCGCCGACCCGGTGGGCAAGCTGACCGTATTCAACATCGGCGGCAACAAAGCCCGGCTGATCGCGGCCATTCATTACAACGGGCATCGAGTCTACATCAGGCATGTCCTGACCCACGAAGAGTACGATCAGGGTAAATGGAAGGAGCCATAATGTTTAGCGCAGAATTAACCAAAACCGTTCGAGTTTGGCCCCAAATCTCCGATGTACTGCTGGTCCCGCACACCGAGGCCGAATACGAGCGGGCCGTGAGCCTGCTGGATGAGCTGATTGACGAAGTGGGCGAAGATGAAGAACACCCGTTAGCGTCACTCATGGAGCTACTGGGTACACTGATTGAAAAATATGAAGCGGAGCATGTGCCTGAACTAATAACTACCTGACTCTGAGGCCAAATTAGTCGCATCCCATTCGTGTTTTTACCAAACCCGGCAGATAAGCCCCTTGAGATATTCGGACTCGGGGTAAGTCAACAAAACGGGGTGATCGGAACTTTGGGAGAGGCGCTCGATAATCTGGACATGCCGGCCGGCGTCTACGGCTGCGCCAAACAGCACCTTTTGAAACAGGTCGGCGCTGACCGCGCCGGAGCAAGAGAAGCTAATCAGGATCCCGCCGGGTTTGAGAAGTTTCATCGCCAGCAGATTAATATCTTTGTAGCCCTGGGTCGCTTTTTCGACGTGGCGCTTGCTGTGGGCAAATTTGGGCGGGTCCAAAATGACAACATCAAATTTCCAACTGTTATCACGATAGGCCCGCATAATTTCAAACACGTCAGCTACGGCGTAAATATCTTCACGGTCGCCAAAACCGTTGCGGCGCATGTTCCGCTCGGCGATTTGCAGGGCGCGCTCCGAGGAGTCAACGTTCATAATGCGTTTGGCCCCGGCGTAGGCGGCATAGACTGAAAACCCCCCGGTATAGGCAAACGCATTTAATATTTCCTTGTTGAATAAGTACTTGCTGACCTTCTGCCGGTTTTCGCGCTGGTCAAGGTAGAAGCCCGTTTTCTGGCCCAGCTTAATATCCACCAAAAAGGTGTGTCCATTCTCCATAATCTCAATCATATCCGGGGGAATCTCGCCCCAGACCGGGCCGGTTACGGAAACCAGCCCCTCTTTTTCTCGCGCTTCGCCCTCACTACGGTCATAAATGCCCTGCGGCGCGACCAGGTCAACCAAAATATCCAAAATGGTCTGGCGGTATCGCTCGACGGCCAGGGATAAAAACTGGACCACCAGCCAGGTGCCGTATTGATCGGCAATAAAGCCGGGCACACCGTCGGCCTCGGAGTAAACCAGGCGAAAGGCGTCCGTATCCGGCGCTTCGAGCAGGGTCTGGCGGCCGGCAATGGCCCGGCGCAGACGCCGCCGCCAAAAATCTTCATCTATTGCATCGTTGGGATTCCAGGTGAGCAGGCGCACCTGGATTTGGGATTTGTCGTTATAAATGCCCCGCCCGACAAACCGGGCCTTGCTGTTCCACACATCCACCACATCCCCGTTGGCCGGATTCCCTTCGACGCGGGCGATGGCCCCGGAAAAAATCCAGGGATGGCGGTTGACAACAGATTTTTCGCGTCCTTGTTTGAGGATAACCTGGGCAGTAATCATATGATGACCCTCGCTGGGTTCGCAGATAACAGATACCGGGGGTACCTGCCTGGGACAAGAATTACAGCACTTGTCTCATGTTAAAGTTACATTTTATTGTACCATAGAGCATATATAGGTAAAGTTTTAAATGATCTTTTATCTTTAGGGGTTGGGCAGGAGCGCCTCAGCTCTAATCTGTTATGACCACTTCATGGGGTCAAGAATTGGGGAGAGCGAGTCTCTCAGGCACGCGGGGACGTTTGGCCTGCCGGTGGGGTTACGTGCTGCCGCCGCTCCGGGCGATGCTCGCTCAGGCGCTCCAACAGATTGCCTAGCTGCTCCAGGCTTTTGAGGTTATGCACCGGCAAAAAGTCATCCATGTAGGGTAGGGCGGTTTGGATGCCGCGCGTGAGCGGCTCGTAATTTTCTGAGCCAAGCAGGGGGTTGAGCCAGATGAGGCGGTGACAACTGAGCTGCAAGCGTTCCATCTCATGCTTGAGCAGGTTGATGTCGCCCCGATCCCAGCCGTCGCTGATGAGCAGCACAATGGCCCCCTGGCCCAGCACCCGCCGGCCCCACTCGTAATTAAAGGTTTTGAGCGACTCGCCGATGCGGGTGCCGCCGGCCCAATCGTGGATGGAACGGGTAGCTTCGTCGAGAGCGGTGTCAATGTTGCGATAGTGCAGATGGTGGGTGATGCGGGTGAGCCGGGTGCTGAAAACAAAGGCTTCGACCTTGTCCAGGCCGTTGCTGATAACGTAGATAAACTTGAGCAGCACCCGCGAGTAACGCTCCATCGAGCCGCTAATATCACAGATGACCACCAGCGGGCGGCGTTTGAGCTTGCGCCGCCGCCAGGCCAGCTCTAACAACTCGCCGCCGTAGCGCAGATTTTGGCGAAAGGTGCGCCGCATATCCGGGTAGACCCCGTGCCGGGCGCGCATACGGCGGCGGGTGCGGCGCTGCTCCAACTCCCAGGCCATCTCCTGCATCAGTTTTTTCACTTCTTGCAGTTCGTCAGGGGTCAGGTCGGCAAAATCCTTTTGGCGCAGCACCTCGCGGGCGCTGTAAGTGTAGATCGTATCCAGCAGCGGCTTGTCAGATTCCTTTTCGGAACCATCGCCTTTTTGCTTGCTTTCCGTGGGGGTTAAATTTTCCGGTTTGGGCGGCTGGTTGCGGCGCAGCAGGTGGCCCAGGTCCATTTGCAGGAGTTCGTTCTCTTCCCTGGCTTGCCAAAACAAATCAAAGGCCCGGCTGAACAGGTCAAGCTGTTCGTAGCGGCTGACCAGGATAGTTTGGGCTGTGTTCTTAAAATCCTCCCGGCGGTTCATGTCAATCTGGTTGAGGCCCTCCACCAGGTCAAGGATGTGAGTGGGGGTGACCTCCATGCCGGCGGCGCGCAGCATGCGGCCAAACAGCACAATGTTGCGCAGCAAATGGCCGTGCCCCGGCCCCAGCGGGTCGAGTGAAATATCTGGGCTGTGGGAGGGTCTAATTGACTTGGCGGTTTGCATGAAGTTACCAACTGCTTATGGAAGGTTGGAAGATTGGCTTTGTACCAACCTTCCAATCTTCCAGCCTTCCATTCCCTACCTATTTTTCGCGTTAACCATAATCCGCTGGGCCACCGCGCCTTGCACGTGCTGAATGTCATCCTGATATTTTAGCAGTACCCCCAGGGAATCGTTGATGACCTCGTCGCTCAGGTCTTCCCGGTCCAGGGCCACCAAGGCCGAAATCCAATCCAGGGTTTCGGCCACGCCGGGTAGTTTGTACAGGTCTTCCCGGCGCAGTTCTTGTACAAACAAAACCACCTGGCGGGCCAGTTGTTCCGGGGCCTGGGGCACTTTGGCCAGCACGATGTTGTACTCCTTTTCAAAGGAAGGGTAATCAATCCAGTGGTACAGGCAGCGCCGCTTCAGGGCATCGTGGATTTCACGGGTGCGGTTGGAGGTGAGGATGACCACCGGCGGCTCTTCGGCCTTGATGGTGCCAATCTCCGGGATGGTGATTTGAAAATCGGACAGGACTTCCAGCAGGAAGGCTTCAAACTCCTCGTCGGCCCGGTCGAGTTCGTCAATCAGCAGCACGGCGTTTACCCCATTCACCCGCTCGATGGCTTGGAGCAGGGGCCGCTTGAGCAAAAATTCCGGCCCAAAAATCTTTTTGAGGGCTGTTTGCTCATCCACCCGCCCGGCGGCTTCCAGCAGCCGGATCTCCAGCATCTGGCGGCTGTAGTTCCACTCGTAGACGGCGGTGTTCACGTCCAGCCCTTCGTAGCACTGTAAGCGGATGAGCGGCCGTTGCAGCATGGCCGAGAGCACTTTGGCGATTTCGGTTTTGCCGACGCCGGCTTCGCCTTCCAAAAAGAGCGGTTTGCCCAACTTTAGGGCCAGAAAAATGGAGGTTGCCAGGCTGCGGTCGGCAATGTAATTTTGCTGCTTCAGGTTTTCCTGCACCTGGTCAATAGATGTGATGTGCGGGTTTTTATTCAAAGGGATGCCTCCAGACTCTTTCAAGACAATAGTTCAAACCGATCAATATGAACCAGATTCAATTCGGTTTTGCCCACGTCTTTTTCCGTGTTCTCAACTCGAATAAAGACGGTGATGGCGTTGGCCTGAGCCTTGACTCGCAGCGAGGGGTAGCGCCATTCGTTGTCTTTGCCGTCCCGCTCGCCCCAGACGACGGTGGGGCTGCTGTAATCACGCCCGCCGGTTGGGTCAATGCCGATGGTTTTGAAGATTTTGCCGTCGGCCCGCTCGCCGCTGGTGCCTTTGTAAAAGGAGACAATCATCCCCTTGAAGGTATAATCGCGGCCCGGCTGGGCGGCGACGGTTTGATAAAAGATGAGATCATAGCCGTACTGCGAGGCGATTACCTGGGAGTAGCGCCCGTGCTGGTGATAATCCAGCCCTTTGCCGCCGTAATATTTTTGGGCAAATTTGCCGTAGGTGCCGCTGTGCATCAGGTGAATCCGAAATTTCCGCTCTCTGGCTAATTCTAAAGACCAATATTTGCCGTACTCTTCTGGAAACTGAGGCTCTTTCCAAAATTTGTTCTCATTATCCCGGAAGTAGGGCTGGTACTCGTCAAAGCTGCCGTTCATCAAGGTGGGGTAGATTTCGCCCGCCGGGGCCGGTTGGGGCTGGGGTGATGGTTGCGGTTGGGGTGTGGGCGCAGGGGCAGGAGCGGGCGGTGGGGTGGGCTGGGGTTGAGGCGGGGCTGAGGGAACGGGGGCGGCTTCAACCGCGCCGGCCCAGGCCCCAAAGATGTCGGAAATTTTGGCAGCCAGGTTCAAATCCCCCTTGATTTTGAGCCGGCCTTGCTGGAAAGCCTGCACGGTATTGAGCTGGCCCTGCGCCAGCTTCATAAAATCGGCCCCACTGATTTGAATAGTGGCCGCGGCAGGCGCAGTTTCACCCTGGGCTACGGTGCAGGCCCAATTGGCAATGCTAACCGTCCAAACGCCGCCGCCGTCGCCGATTTGGAACTGATAGTTGGTTTTGAGGCCGCTGGCCCGGTCGGGGCGGAAGCCTTTGGGCATGGCGCGGGCGTAGTCTGCCAGCGTTGGCGCGGGCGGAGGGGAGGCCGGCTGCGGAGGGGGCGGAGGTGCGGGCGCGGGTGGTGGCGCCGGGGGAGGGGCTGGTTGAGGTGCAGGCGCGGGCGGAGGGGGAGGGGCTGGTTGAGGCGCGGGCGGCGGTGCGGCAGGCGTAGCCGGTTCGGCCAGAGTCGGGATGACCAAAACCATGCCTACCCAAATTTTACCCGGATCAGAGAGGTTATTGGCCTGCTGAATGAGAGGATACTTATACGGGTCGCCATACACCGCCCTGGCAATTTTGCTCAACGTATCGCCGCTTTGCACGGTGTAACTGGTCACTCTCTGGCCGGTTTTGGCATAGGCCGCCAGCAGGCCGGCCACCGCCTGCTCAAGACTCTGGCCCTGGCTGCTGGCGCGGGTTAAAGCGGCCTGGTAGACAGCCTCATCCAGATTAACGGCAACGTTTTGTTGAACCATGCGCCTCCTCCTGAGAAATTTATTTGGTTTATGTCTATTGTAGTAACAAGCAGAGGCTTTGGCAAGAATTATTTTAAAAGTGAGAAATCCCCTTCACCCTGGGGATCACCTCCTGGGCAAAGGCCCGCAGGGTTGAGGTCACGTCGTCGGGCGGGCTGGGTAAAATGGTGATGTTTTTGAGGCCCATGTCCACTACTCGCGCCACCTGCTCGGCTACCTGCTCGGCGGTGCCGGCCCAGGCAAATTCGGCCACAAACTCATCCGGCACCAGCGAGGCGGCCGCCCAAATGCGCTCGTCGTCGCCCTCGCGGATGATGGCCTCCAGCGCCTCCGGCACGGTCAGGCCGACCGCCTCCACAAAGCGCCGATCCGGGTAGCTGCTGCCCAGTGAACCGGCAATAATCGGTTTGACGGCGGCGCGGGCGGCCTGCGGGTCGGCCCGAATGCAGGCGTCTACCCGCACGATGACCTCCACCGACTCAGCGGTGCGCCCGGCCTCGCGTGCGCCCTGGGCAATCTGGTCCAGGGCGTGTTGAATCCCACGCGGGGTGGCATAGGTTGAAATCATGGCCCCATCGGCAATCCGGCCGGCCAGGCGGAACATGCGGTCTCCCCGCGAGGCGAGGTAGATGGGAATATTGGGCCGGGCGGGGAAACCCAGACGCGCCCCTTTGGTTTTAATAATCTCTCCCTCAAAGGTGACGGTCTCGCCGGCCCACAAGCGGCGGATGATGTGAACCGCTTCTTCCAGGGCCAGCAGCGGCTTACGGCGCTCGATGCCCATGGCCCGGAAGCCCATCATGCCGGCCC
>CAZDMM010000431.1:0-6570 GCA_964505845.1 uncultured Caldilineaceae bacterium | reverse complement strand
GCTTATTTGAACAAAGCATACCTATATTGAGGGTTCAAAAATGCCTGTCACCTGGCCTTTCCTTATTTCCGCTGGAGTCTATTTATGCTCACTATAACTTATGCCGATGGCCGGCGCGGTCTCATCACCGGCCACCGGCTCGCCGCCGCCGGCCGCCACTTCTTTGACCGGGACGGGCAGATTCAACGGGTGCGCGCTTTTTCTTTATCCGTCAGGTCAGCAGGTGGCGCGCAAAAACCTCCAGCTCGTTCAGGCTCTTGCCCGGTAAGGGCGACAGCACCACCGAATCGGCTCCGGCCTCAGCCAGCCGCTGAATAGCCTGAACACATGTCTGGGGCCGGCCCACCACCGCCAGCTTGTCAAGCCACTCGTCCGGCATTTCTGCCTCCAGGCGTTGTTTACCTCCATTAGCTTTCATTTCCTGGGCTTGGGGCAGGATGCCCAGCGGGGCCAGGTACATGTCAATTTTTTCGGCCATGATGGCCGAGGCCACAATGGGCCGTAGCTGCCGGTAAGCGGCGGCGGCTTCGGCCTCAATACAGGCAAAGGCAAAAACGGTCAGACGGTGAGGGTCATTTCGACCGGCCTGTTGCCGGCCGGCCCTGATTTGCTCCAGCGCCCAGGCCACATATTCCGGCCCGGTATACTCGGCCAGGATGGTACCGTCGGCCACCCGCCCCGACAGCGCCAGCGATTTGGCGCCCCTCACCCCCAACGAGATGGGCGGCGGCTGCTGCGGCGGATGAACCAGTTGGGCCTGGTCAAGCTGAACCTCCGCGCCCTCAAATGTAACCTTATCGCCGGCCAGCAGGCGGCGCACTGTAACCACCACTTCCTCCAGTGCCTTAAGCTGCAAGGTGGGCAAGGCCCCAATCTGCCGCATCCAGCCGGTTACGCCATGCCCAAACCCCGGCAGAAATCGTCCGGGGTAAAGCCGGGCCAGGGTGGCAATTTCCATGGCCGCAAAAACCGGGTTGCGCACAACCGCCGGCATGATGCCCAGGCCCACCTTGATAGAGTTGGCGCCGGCCAGGGCTGCGGCGGCGCTAGCAATACCGCTGGTATAAAAACAATCTTCAACCACCCACAGCTCATCAAAGCCGGCTTCTTCGGCCTGGCGGGCAAAGCCAGGCAGGCTTTCAGGGGGGTGCTCCCGCCTGAACATAATCCCCAGGTTGAAATTGCGTCCGCTCTTCATGATTGATGCCGTCCTTTCGTTGGTAGGGTATTTTTTGATAGGGCCGCTGCCCTACGGTTTATGATTATACCCCTTGACGGCCTATCCAGATGAATCTCAGCCCGGTGAGGCTTGACCCGCTGGCGGAAAACAAGGCGCTGATTCGGTCTTAAATGCTACCAACTGCCGCTGGCGCCCCCGCCCGACGAGCGGCCGCCCCCAAATGAACCGTGGTCAGAAGAGCTGCTGGAATAGCTGCTGCTGCGCGATGACGACCAGGAAGAGCGGCGGTGATCGTCATCAGAGCGGCCATTCCCGATTGGCCAGCCAAAAATGTAGGCCAGAATATGATACCCCACCATCATCACAAAGGCCCCAAAGAGCAGCAAACCCATCCGGCTGTCACTCTGGCTGCGCGATGAAGCCTCGGCCACCGGCGTGGAACGGTTATCCTCTCCGCTTGATGGCGCCGGCCTGGTATCGGGCGGCCAGACGCCGGTGAGAGTGGCTATAACTCCTCGCACGCCCTGGTACAGGCCGCCGCTGTAATTGCCCTGCTTAAAGGCCGGCAGCATGTGCTCGTTGATGATTTGCTGCATCTCATCGTTGTATTGGCTTTCGTAGCTCGTTCCCAGTTCAATCCGCACTTTACGGTCCTTTACCGCCACCAAAATCAGCACCCCTTTGCTGTTGGCCTTGTCGCCAATCCCCCAGGTGTTGAACAGGTGGGTCGCAAAAGCTTCGATGGTTTCATCGCCGGTGGGGTAGTCGTGGATTGAGTTGAGGGTGACGACGGTGGCTTCGATGCCTTGCCGGTGTTTAAGTTCACCGAGCAGTTGAGTGATAGCGGCGGCATCGTCGCTATTCAACACATGCGCCAAGTCATTGACATAGCTATCGCCGGGTTGGGGATAACCGGATTGGGCCACGGCCAGGGAAACCCCTAACCAGAGGCTCGCCAGCAGCCCCAATAAAAAGCCGGATATTTTTCTCACAGGTATCATCCTTTCTGGTTACGGTGATTACCTTCAGTTTAGCCGGCAGGCATCTACCAACCGTTACGGGCAGCGTTACGAACCGCGAGCCGCACCTGAAATCCGGGCCAGAGCGGCAGGCAGCTTCCGGCTTGAGCGAAGCCATGATTATGGTATACTTTCAAGCGGATTATGGCATAAAGTTCCGGCAGCGCCGGACTGGTTTTGAAAAAGGAGGTTTTTTCTCATGGCAAAAAAGTTAATCCGGGGCGTCATGCTGTTGTTGGTGGCCCTGTCCGGCAGCGCGTTTCAAACTAACGGCGACTCGCTGCTCGGTGTGGTGTGGCGCTGGCAGCACACTCAAGAAAACAACGGCAGCCTGACCACTCCCGCCGACCCCGGCCGCTATACCCTGGAGTTTCTCTCCGGCGGCGCGGTAGTGGTGCAGGCCGACTGCAACCGGGGCACAGGGCAGTACAGCGTTGAGGCCAATGCCCTGACCCTTGGCCCGATTGCCACCACCCTGATGGCCTGCCCACCTGGCTCGCAGAACACTGAATTTCTGCGCCAGTTGGGCCAGGTGCAATCTTACTTCTTCAAAGATGGCCGCCTGTACCTGGAGCTCCCCCTCGATACCGGCTCGATGGAGTTTAGCCGGGCCGAACAGGCTCAGGCGGCCACGTCAGATGACACCGGTCAGGCTTACACCGTGCAGGCCGGCGATTGGCTCAGTAAAATTGCCCGGAAAGAATTGGGCGACCCGCTGGCCTACCCGGCTATTCTGGCCGCCACCAACGCCAAAGCCGCCGAAGACAGCAGCTTTGCGGTGATCAGCGACCCCAACGCCATCGAAACCGGCCAAAAGCTGTGGATTCCGGCCTCAAAATTTGTGGGCGTCTACCAGGCCGGCCTGCCCGCCGCTTCCAGCCCGGACCGCCAGATGACGCTATCCTTGAGCCTTGATCAAAGCGCCCAACTGAGCAGCGATTACCTCAACGGTGAAGCGCCGATTACCGAGACAGGCTCATGGCAAGATAACGGCAACAACACCGCTACCGTTACCCTCAGCGGGCGGCTCGACGGCGTAGTTTACGAAGCGCCGGTGGTGATTACTTTCCGGCTTGAGGGAGGCGCCCTCACCGCCACCGAGTACGACCAGACCCTCTTTGGTTCGGCCGGGTTAACCTTTGAGCGGCAAATGGATTTTGCTGCGGCCGGCCAGGCCGAACAGGCGGTGGGCATCTACAAGGCGCTGCTGCCGGCCGCCTCCAGCCCCGGTCTTGACAGCACCCTCTATTTGAACATTGACAACACGGTGCGGCTGGTGGAAGATTACCTCAACGGCGAGCCGGCCATTGCGCAAGTGGGGAACTGGCGCAGGCAGGGTGAGCAAATTTTGGTCACCCTGACCGGCCGGGAAGATGGAACGGCCTATGACGCTCCCAACCTTGTCGCCTTTAGCCTGAGCGGCAACGTTCTGGCCACCACTCCTGATGAAGATATGTATGGCTCCGCCGAGCGGCGCTATCTGCGCTTTGACGCCCTGGCTACCGGTCAGCGGGCCGTTCCCTATGATGCCGCTGCCGCCGCCAAAATAATGTCTGAGTCTGGCCTGGTGGGAATCTACAAAGGTTTTTCACCGGCCGCCTCCTGCTGCGGCCTGGATTGGACGCTGTATCTGAGTCCCGGCAGCAAGGCCAGCCTCAAAAGCGATTACCTCAACGGCGAAGCGCCCATCGTTGAAAGCGGAACGTGGCAGGTAACGGACGATAATCTGACCGTGACCCTTGAGGGGGCGGAAAAGCCCATGACCTTTCGGGTGGCCGAAGGGGTTTTGATTTCCAATGAGATCACCATCTTTGGGCAAGCGCCGCTGCGGATGTATCGTTTTGAGGTGGCGGCGCAGAACGCCGGTAAATCATAGCGAGGTTTAGCCATGCCAGGACAGCTCATTTTTGAACCGGTGCAGCGCTCGCGCCACCAATTGGTTTTAAACTATCGGGTTGACGATATTCCCTTTTCAACGGTTTACTGGTATGACAGCGTCAACTTTTTTGAGTTGGAAGCGCGCTTTGGCCAGGCCTTTATGCGGCGCATCTATTTCCACCTGCTGGCTTTTGAGGCCAACAAAGCCGCCAGCCTCAAACCGGCGGTGTTGGATTTAGGCCCCTATCAAGACCTCTATACCGACCAATTCTATAAACTGTGGAATATTATTTTTTTGAATGTGTGGGGCATCTGGCGTTATAGCAATAACATTCTTGACTACGCCGGCCCCCAGCTTCCCGCTGCCCGGCGGCTGGCAGCCAATGGGCGGTTTGAACCGACAGCGCTTGAGAGTGGGTCAGCAGAAAAGTTGTTGAGCATGTGCGGCGGCGGCAAGGACAGCCTGGTCTCGGCCAAACTGTTGGAGCAAGCCAGTCTGCCTTATGACGTGATGGTGTATTCTCACAACATTTACGGCCAGGCCCAGCGCCAGCACGATTTGATTGACGGCATGCTGGCCCACACCCGGGCCGGTCAATGTCATCGCGGCTGGGTATATGACAATGCTGTAGACTCCCCGGCTGCTCGCCTGTATCCCGAATATGGGGTCAAAAACATGCTCTCGGCGGAGACGGTCAGCTCCTATTGGACTGCCCTGCCCATCGCCTTGCAGCACAACTACGGCCGGGTGGCGCTCGGCGTAACCAAAAGCACCGATGAGCATAATCTGTTCTGGGAGGCCGCCGGCGAGGAAATCAACTATCTGTGGGGCATGAGCACCGCCGCCGAAACGCTGCTGCACGACTACATCCGGCGCGAACTGGTCTCCAACCTGAGCTATTTTCACCTACTGCGGCCCATCTATGATATTGTGGTCTTTAACCTGCTGGCCCGTGACGCCGAGGCCGTGCCCAGTACCCATTCCTGCGCCCAGCAAAAGCCCTGGTGCTGCCGCTGCCCCAAGTGTATTTATGTATGGATGCACCTGGTGGCTTATCTGGATGATGGGGTGGTGGAGCGCATGTTCGATAAAAACCTGTTCGACCTGCCGGAAAACCGGCCCCATATCCGTAAGATGCTGGGGCTGGAAGGCTACAAGCCCTGGGACTGCATGGGTACCGTCAGCGAAACCCAAGTTGCCTACCTGCTGTGCCGGGCCAAAGGCAAAACCGGCCAGGCCGTGGCCGATATTGAGCCGGGCCAGATTTCGGTGGA
Source organism: uncultured Caldilineaceae bacterium (assembly GCA_964505845.1). Classification (GTDB taxonomy): domain Bacteria; phylum Chloroflexota; class Anaerolineae; order 4572-78; family J111; genus DSQQ01. The sequence continues at coordinate 1,218 of CAZDMM010000431.1, read as the reverse complement.
TGTCGAGGCCTTTCTGTCACAGTACGCCCAGGTTGAGCCGCCCTATGGAGCCATCCCCAGGGATTTGTACGAGCGCCTCAAACCTCAGTTCCTCAAAGGCGCGGAGCAGGCGCGGCAATATGTGCGGGAATATCTTCCCCTCTTATACCCCTCTAACAAAAATCTAACATAAATCTAATACCGTCCCCGTACAATACTCATGTCAAAATTGAGTTAAAGGATTAAAGCATAAAGCGTAAAACGTAATGGTTCAAAGTGTATCTTGAACATCACTAAAAATCATTACGTTTTACGTGGTACGTTTTAGCAGCTTTGGCTTTTCATACGAGAGGTACGGACTTATGAATCTAAACAAATTTACCGAAAAAGCTCAAGAAGCCGTCTTGACCGCCCAACGCCTGGCCGAGGAGTACAGCCACAGCGAAATCCGGCCCGGCCATTTGCTGCTGGCTTTGCTGCGCCAGAAGGGCGGCGTTATCCCGCAGATTGTTCGCCACCTGGGAGCCAACCCCGACAGCCTGGCCCAACTGGTGCAAACCGAACTACAAAATGAGGCCAAGGTTTACGGCGGCAGCCAGCCCGGCCTGTCGCGCGCTTTGACCAACCTGGTGCGCGACGCCGAGAAAACCGCCGAGCGCATGAAGGATGAGTACGTCTCCACCGAACACCTGCTGCTGGCCCTGACCGACTCCGGCGGCAATGCGGCCCAACTTTTGCAGCGGTTTGGCCTCACCCGCGACGCCGTGCTGCAAGCCCTGACCAAAATTCGCGGCAGCCAGCGCGTTACCAGCCAGAACCCCGAAAGCACTTACGAGGCCCTGCTCAAATATGGCCGCGATTTGACCGACCTGGCCCGTAAAGGCAAGCTTGACCCGGTGATTGGCCGCGACGAGGAAATCCGGCGGGTGGTGCAGGTCTTGAGCCGGCGCACCAAAAACAACCCGGTGCTCATCGGCGAACCCGGCGTGGGTAAAACGGCCATTGTCGAGGGGCTGGCCCGGCGCATCATTGCCGGCGACGTGCCCGAAGGCTTGAAAGACAAGCAGATTGTCGCCCTGGACATGGGCGCGCTCATTGCCGGGGCCAAATATCGCGGCGAGTTTGAGGAGCGACTCAAGGCCGTGCTGCAAGAAGTCATCGGCAGCGAGGGCCGGGTCATCCTCTTTATCGACGAGCTGCACACGGTGGTCGGGGCGGGGGCCGCCGAAGGCGCGATGG
>CAZDMM010000430.1:0-6582 GCA_964505845.1 uncultured Caldilineaceae bacterium | reverse complement strand
TTCCATTACACATTAGCCTTTCTGGCGGTCTGCGGTCTGCCGTCAGCGGTCACATTTGAGGCAACTATGATTCCACCCAACCCCACCCCCCTCGCCGCCCTGCAACAGGCGGTGCGAGAATTTAGAGACGCACGGGAGTGGCGGCAGTTCCACTCCCCCAAAAATTTGAGCATGTCCATTGCCATTGAAGCGGGGGAGCTGATGGAGCATTTCCAATGGCTGACCACCGCCGAGGCGGCGGAACTGGCCCAGAGCGACCCGGCCCGCCGCCAGGCCATCGCCGAGGAATTGGCCGACGTGCTGATTTACTGCCTCAGCCTGGCCGATGTGCTGGAATGTGACGTGGCCGAGATTATCTTGGACAAGTTGCGGAAGAACGCGGAGAAGTACCCGGTGGAGCGTGAGGCGTAGAGCGTTCCATGAGGCCCGTCATTGCGAGGGCGCTTTGCGCCCGAAGCAATCCCCCTACTGTGGGCGTGGCTACTACGCGGCTTCGCCTGCGGCTCGCAATGACATAAAGGCCGAGTAGTTACATAAATTGTAAATATGAGCGATTCAATCATCCTCGTGGACAACGTCCACAAAAGCTATTTGATGGGCAAAGAAGCGGTGCCGGCCCTGCGCGGGGTGACTATCCAGGTGCGGCGGGGTGAGATGCTGTGCCTGATGGGGCCGAGTGGTTCTGGCAAAACTACCCTGCTGAATTTGTTGGGCGGGCTGGATGAGCCGGGGCGGGGCCACATCGTCATTGACGGCGAAAACCTGGTGGGCATGAAAGAGGAGCAGATAGCCCGGCTGCGGCTGCGCAAAATGGGTTTTATTTTTCAAACCTTTAACCTGCTGGGCAACTTTACCGCCTTTGAAAATGTGGAAGCGCCGATGGTGCTGGCCGGGCGGCTCAAGCGCAAAGAGCGTAAAACTCGCGCCGCCACGCTGCTGGAGCAGGTCGGCCTGGCCGACCGCATGGACCATTACCCCAGCGAACTCTCCGGCGGCCAGCAGCAGCGGGTCGCCATTGCCCGCGCCCTGGCTAATGACCCGCCCATCATCATCGGCGATGAGATGACCGGCGACCTGGACTCCGAGACCGGCTTTGAGGTGATGCGCCTGATCCGGCGGCTTAACCAGGAGCAGGGCAAAACCGTTATCTACGTTACCCACGATCCGCGCATGGCCGATTTTGCCGACCGGGTCATCAACATGCTGGATGGAGTCATCCACCGCGAGGTGGTCAAAGAGGGTTCCGGCTAGATTTGCCCTTTTATGGGGCCGATTGTATCATCAGCCTGTCCCTATCAGTCATACATTTCACCTTCCCGGTAGCTGATGCAGCTTCCGGGAAGGTCTCTATATGGAGGTGAGGCGTGAATTCATCCCCCCGAGCTGCCGTGATTGCCCCCGAAGCCGCGCCGGCTCTGCCTGTGCCCGGTGCACCGGCGCACTGCCGTGTCCCCATTGACCGGGAGAAGGCCGGCTGCCAAAACCTGATCCAGCGAATTTTTCGCTACGAAGCCGGTACGTCACCCCAACTGAAAAACGACATTTCAGAAGAGGTAATTTATGTGGTGTCCGGGCAGGGCCAGGCCACCATTGACGGCCAGACGGTGGCGCTGACCCCCTCCACCGGGGTGCTGATTCCGCCCGGCGCGAGCTATGTGATTCACAATCCTGGCCCGGAACCGCTGGAGTTTGTCTCGGTGCTCTCGCCGCAGCCGGGCAGGCCCGGTAGCGTGCCGCCTTCGCCGGAAGCACAGCCAGTCGGCCAACTGGCCCTGCACGAGTCGCAAGAGGCGCCCATCCCCGCCGGGCCGGATCGCTATTTTAAGCTGATGATTGACCCGCGCTATGGCAGCCAATATGTCACCCAATTTATCGGCTTCATCGAGAAAAGCCGCGCCCCGCTGCATGTCCACCCCTACGAGGAGGTCATTTATATTTTGGGTGGCCAGGGGCAGGTTCACATTGACGACGGGGTTTTTCCGATGAGCGCCGGCACCAGCATCTATCTGCCGCCGGGCACGCCCCACTGCCTGGAAAATACCAGCGCCGAAACCTTGAGCCTGCTGGGCGTTTTTTGCCCGGCCGGTTCTCCGGCCAACCGCACCAATGTGGGGGATGACAAGGGCGAAAATGTGGCCGACTGAGAGCTTTCGCAGCCGTTTTCCTATTTTTCAACACAAGGTGTACCTCAATAGCTGCTCGCAGGGCGCGCTTTCGCTGGAGGTGCAGGAGGCGTATCAAACTTACCTGCGGGATTGGGATGAGAAAGGCTCGCCCTGGGAAGTGTGGGTGGAGCGGGGCGAGGCGGCCCGCCACGCTTTTGCCGGGCTGGTCAACGCCGAGCCGGACGAGGTGGCGGTCTGCGCTTCGGTTTCGGCGGGGGTGAGCGCCCTGGCCAGCGCCCTGGATTTTAGCAGCGAGCGCAATACGGTAGTGATGAGCGATTTTGAGTTCCCCACCATCGGCCAAATTTGGCATGCTCAGGAGCGGCGCGGGGCCAGGGTTGTCCACGTGCCTGCCGCCGGCAACATTATCCCCACCGAGCGTTTTGCCGAGGCCATTGACGAGCGCACCAAAATTGTCTCTATCACCCACGTCTGCTTTCGCAACGGTTCCCGGCTGGACGTGCCGGCCATCGTGGAGTTGGCCCACCAAAAAGGGGCGCTGGTGCTGCTGGACAGCTACCAGGCCTTGGGCACTTTTCCCATTGATGTCAAGGCGCTCAAGGTAGATTTTTTGGCCGGCGGCACTTTAAAATATTTGCTGGCTTCGGCGGGGCTGGCTTACCTGTACGTGCGCAAAGAACTGATCCCTACCTTGCAGCCGACCAGCATCGGCTGGTTTTCTCAGGCCAATATTTTTGCCATGGATATTTACGCCCACACGCCTTCGCCCACCGCCCGGCGCTTTGAGTCTGGCACGCCGCCGGTGCCAAACATTTATGCCGGGCTGGCCGGCATCAAGCTGATCCAATCCATCGGCCTGGAAAAGATTGAAGCCCACCTGCGCGAGCTGACCGGGGCCATCAAAGAAGGGGCCATGCGGCGTGGTTTTAATTTGGTCTCGCCGGTTAACCCGGCCCGGCACGGGGCGCTGATTACGCTGCGTTCTCATAAAGTGGATTTGCTGGTCAAGCGGCTGGAAGCGGGCGGCATCATCACCTCCAGCCGGGATAACAATCTGCGCATCTCGCCTCATTTTTACAACAACCTGGCCGATGTGAGCCGGCTGCTGGATTGCCTGACGCAGCACAGGGAATTGTTGGTGTGAGTTTAGGAGGAAGCAACTCTTTGTTCATTAGTACGTATAGTTAACGGTAAAGCGTGATGAACTCACAGGAATACATCTTCCAGAGTACCCACCACGCCTTACGGAAAGGAGTTGCTTATGAAAAACCCTGGAACTGCCGCCGTTTTGAGTTTTGTCCTGCCGGGTTTGGGCCAAATCTATAATGGTCAAATTTGGTGGGCTGTCTTCTGGTTTATCATTACCCCTGGCTTTTGGATTGGCAGTGGAGGCTGCCTGGGCTGGGTGTGCCATGTGCTGTCGGCGGCGCAGGCTTACGCCGATGCCAAACGTAGACCCAGATTTTAAAATTGAGTGGTGTCTACACCCATTTTAGCCACTAAACTTTATATTCCTCCCCCACGGCTCAAGGTTGTCCCTCGCCCCCGCCTGATTGAGCGGCTGAACGAGGGCCTACAGAGCAAAGTAACCCTCATCTCCGCCCCGGCCGGCTTTGGCAAAACAACTTTGGTCAGTAGTTGGATTGACCACCTAACAGGGGTGCAGGGGGGTAGGGATGCAGGGGAGATATTTTTCTCCTCCGCTCCTCCGCTCCCCTGCCCCCCTGCCCAAATTGCCTGGCTTTCTTTGGATGTGGGGGATAACGCCCCTATCCGTTTTCTAGTTTACCTGGTTGCAGCGGTGCAAACCATTGCGCCGGCTCTTGGCGCAGGCATGTTGGCTGCGCTCCAATCTCCCCAACCCCCGCCGGCTGAAGCGATTTTAACAGCCCTCATTAATGAAATTACCACCCTCCCAGACGATGTTATCCTTGTCCTTGACGATTACCACGTTATCGAGGCCAAAGCGGTTGACCAGGCCCTCGCCTTTTTGCTTGAGCATTTGCCGCCGCCCATGCGCCTGGTTATCGCCACCCGTGAGGACCCAAATCTACCCCTGGCCCGCTTGCGCGCTCGCGGCCAATTGACCGAACTGCGCGCCGCTGACCTGCGCTTTACTCCTGGCGAAGCGGCTGCTTTCCTCAACGGGGTGATGGGCTTAAACCTGGCGGCGGAAGAGGTGGCGGCGCTGGAAAATCGCACCGAAGGCTGGATTGCCGGGCTGCAATTGGCCGCGCTTTCCATGCAGGGTCATCAAGACGCGACCGCCTTCATCAAAACTTTTACGGGCAGCCATCGTTTTGTGCTGGACTACCTGGTTGAAGAAGTTTTGCACCAGCAGCCCGAAAGCATCCAAAATTTTTTGCTGCACACCTCTATCCTTGACCGCCTGTGCGGTCCCCTGTGTGATGCAGTGGTGGACAATCTCCAATCTCCAATTACCAGTCACCGGAGTCAAGAAACCCTGGAGCATCTCGAACGCGCCAACCTGTTCATTATCCCCCTGGACAATGAGCGGCGCTGGTACCGCTATCACCACCTTTTTGCGGAATTACTGCGGCAGCGACTCCACCACAACCCGCCCCCGCTTTCATCCCCCTCTATGGAGGGGACAGAGGGGGGAATGGTGGCCAAACTACACCAACGCGCCAGCGCCTGGTATGAAGAGAACAGCCTGGAGATTGAAGCTTTTCAGCATGCGGTGGCGGCCAATGATGTCGAGCGTGCCGCCCGCTTGATTGTGGGGAGGGGTATGCCGCTGCATGTTCGTGGGGCGCTGGTTCCTGTGCTGAACTGGTTAGAGTCCCTGCCCACCACGGTATTGGATAAAAGGCCCGTGTTGTGGGTGATGTATGCCGGGGCCTTAACAACTGCCGGCCAAACCACCGACGTCGAACAAAAACTTCAGGCTGCCGAGGCCGCCTTGCAAGGGGCCGAGTTAAACAGCGAAACCCGCGACCTTTTAGGGCGTATTGCCAACAACCGGGCCACCCTGGCTATCAGCCAGTACCAGGCAGACACAGCCCTTATCCAGGCGCGCCGCGCCCTGGAGTATCTGCACCCCGATAATCTGCCTGTCCGTGCCATCACCACCTGGGCGCTGGGCGCGGCCTACCAACAAAAAGGAGACCGCGCTGCGGCGGGTCAAACTTTTACCGAAGCCATATCCTTTAGCCAGGCGATAGGGCATAGCTTTGTCACCAAATTGGCCACCATTGGCCTGGGTGGCGTACAGGAAACAGAAAACAGCCTCTATCTGGCCGCCGAGACCTATCGGCACGCTTTGCGACTGTTTGGCGATCAACCGCTGCCGATTGCCTGCGAAGCGCATCTGGGCCTGGCCCGGATATGCTACCAATGGAACGATTTGGAGGCTGCCCAACAACATGGGCAACAGAGCCTTGAACTGGCGCGGCAGTTTGCCAATATTATTGACAGATTCATTGTCTGCGAGGTGTTTCTGGCTCGCTTGAAGCTGACTCAGGGGGATGTGACCGGCGCAGCCGCTATGTTAGCGCAGGCCGATCAATCTGTACACCAGCACAACTTTAGGCGTCGGCTGCCTGAGGTCGCGGCCGCCCAGGTGATGGTGTTGCTTCACCAGGGTAACGGGGCCGCGGCCGCTCAACTGGCTCAGAGGCACGACCTGCCCCTCAGCCTGGCGCGAGTCTACCTGGCCCAGGGAGACACCGCCGCCGCCCTGGCCGCACTGGAGCCGGTACGCCAACGGGTGGAGGCCCAGGGTTGGGCCGATGAGCGGCTCAGGGTGATGGTGCTCCAGGCGGTCGTTCTCCAGGCGCACGGTGAAGAGGAGCAGGCGGCGCAACTGCTGGCCGAGGCGCTGGCCCTGGCTGAGCCGGGCGGCTTTATCCGCCTCTTTGTGGACGAAGGGCTGCCGCTGGCGGAGCTGTTGGGAAGGATAAAGGATGAAGGCGGAAGGCGGAAGGAGTATATTCACAAATTGCTTTCTGCCTTTGAAAAGCAAAAAGATATTCATCCCTCATACCCAAAGGGCACGGTGTCCTTCATCCCTCATCCTTCATCCCTCATCCTTCATCCTTCCTTCATTGAGCCTTTGAGCCAACGCGAGTTAGAAATTCTCCGGCTTATTGCCCAGGGCCTCTCGAATCGTGAGATTAGCGAGCGGCTTTTCCTGGCTTTGAGTACGGTCAAAGGGCACAATCAGATTATCTTTGATAAACTACAGGCCCAAAACCGCACCGAAGCTGTGGCTCGCGCCCGCGAGTTGGGGTTGTTATAGCCTATACCCTCTCCGTTACCCCACCCCAATACCCCCAAACAATACTTTAGTATCTATACAACCATACCGTTTAGCCCCTATACTACACATACCTAAGCAAGTGGGCCGGTGATGACCAGCCACCACAGGTACAGGGTATGTCAAACGAACACACTTCAAAAACTGACTTAGGTGAAGCAGCCGTTTATCAAATCA
>CAZDMM010000429.1:0-6582 GCA_964505845.1 uncultured Caldilineaceae bacterium | reverse complement strand
TGACATGCAAAACGCCACATCCACCGGCTCAGAGAGTTGGATGTGGCGCTGCTGGGTTTCAATCCAGGTGGCGCTGTCACCGTGGGACCGAACGTCCTATTTTAGCCAGGGCTTAATTATAACAGGCTTACCCCCTGAATCAAATGCAGTTGCAAATTGCAATACCTCCCCAGGCCGCCCTAAAAAAGCTAGGATTTCATTATTTCTGGGGGTAAATATCAAAAGAACAGTGGTCATTCTCCCGTTATGCCGGTGTTAATATAGAAAAAGATGGCCCTTGCACACGGCGCTCAGAGTTTTGGCAGGCCGCTTTCAAGCCGATTGGCCCGGCTCTATTTCAAGTATTTGTACAAGATTTGCAAAGATTTTGCAAGGCTGCTATACTATCTACTCGGCTATCCTGGCCGTAAACTTTTAACGGAGTCACCCATGGCGCTGTTAGTTAAAAGATATTTACTGCCTCTGCCCCGCCTGACCGGGTTCTTTCCCGGCCTGTTGTCAGCCTGGGTGCTGGCGATGATTGCCCTGCCCATCCTGAAATATTTTTGGGGTCAGGCCGGGCTGCTGATTGGATTAACGGCGACTGTTTTGCTGCAAGTGGCCGTCATCCTGGCCGTTGTTCGGCGCGCCTGGGGCCTGGGACCAACCATTCGCCTGGTGGCTTTGGCAGCCGGGTTGAGCTGGTTGATCGAATTTATCGGTTCCTCCACCGGCTTTCCCTTTGGCCGCTACTATTACACCGGGCTGGTGCAGCCGCAGTTGGGTGGAGTCCCGCTGCTTATTCCGCTGGCCTGGCTGATGATGCTGCCCTGCGCCTGGGCGGTGGCCCAAGTCTTAAACGGCGGTCGCTTTGGCCCGGCCTTTATCGCCTGGAGCGCCCTGGCTATGACGGCCTGGGATCTGTTTTTAGACCCGCAGATGGTGGCCTGGGGGTTGTGGGTGTGGGCTAATCCCGGCGGCTATTTTGGTGTTCCCTGGGTTAACTTTGGCGGCTGGCTGCTGGCTTCGGCCTTGATTACGGCAGTCATTCGCCCCGGCCCGCTGCCTGTCCCGCTGCTGCTCCTGATTTATGCCTTAACCTGGCTGTTTGAAACCGGCGGCCTGCTCTTCTTTTGGGGGTTACCCGGCCCGGCGGTTGTTGGGTTTGCGAGTATGGGAAGCCTACTTTGGGCTGTATATCTTAAGCGTTCAAACATTCAACGTTAAAGCGTTCAACGCACCACGAAGCTTATGCTAACGATAATCATTTGGTTTACCATCGCCTTCCTCTCCGGCTCGCTGCCCTTCTCCGTGTGGGTGGGGCGGCTGGCCCTGCGCACCGATATTCGGCAGTATGGCGACGGCAACCCTGGCGCGACCAATGTTCTGCGCAGCGGCAGCCGGGGTTGGGCGTTAGTAGCGATGCTGCTTGACGCTTTCAAAGGAGCCATCCCGGTCGGCCTGGCTTATTTTGGGGCCGGGTTGACCGGCTGGCCGCTGGCGGCGGTAGCCCTGGCCCCGGTCTTGGGCCACGCCTTTTCCCCATTTTTGGGCTTTCGCGGGGGCAAAGCGGTGGCAGTCACCTTTGGCATGTGGGCCGGGTTGACCCTGTGGCAGGGGCCTGGCGTGCTGGGCCTGGCCCTGGGCCTGTGGTTTGTCGTTGTGACCGTGGATGGTTGGGCCATGCTGTTGGCCCTGATGTCGCTGCTGGTTTATCTGCTGCTTGCCGGCGCCGAGCCGACCCTGTGGACTATTTGGGCCGGCAATACCCTTATTTTGGCCTGGAAACACCGGGCCGACCTGCGCCGGCCCCCCGGCCTGCGTCCCCGGCTAAAGAAAAAGGAACTCCTTGGAACTGAAGAGAGTTAATTGTCAATGGTCAACAGCCAATCGCCAATCGTCAATTGTCAATCGTGATATGCTCCTTCTGATTTTCTTCATCACCCTGGCCCTCAGCGGCATGGCAGTAATTGCTATTATCAATACTTTAACTTTTCCGCGTCTCAAGCCGGCGGCCTTGTCCGCTGCGCCTCGTCTCTCCATCCTCATCCCCGCCCGCAATGAGGCTGCCGTTATCGGGACAACCGTCAAAAGTCTACTCCTGCAAACGTACAGCAACTTTGAGATTATCGTTCTGGATGACAACTCCAGCGATGGCACAGCTACACTGGCTCAGGCAGCGGCCCAGGGCGACTCCCGCCTGCGGGTGATTACGGGAGCGCCGCTGCCGCAAGGCTGGCTGGGCAAAAATTGGGCCTGTCACCAATTGGCTCAAGCTGCCGGGGGCGAGTGGCTGGTGTTCAGCGATGCCGATGTGCGCTGGTCGCCGGGGGCGCTGGCCGCGCTGGTGGCAGAAATGGGGCGCACTCAGGCCGATTTGCTAACCGTTTGGCCCACCCAACACACCCACACCTGGGGCGAGCGGCTGGTGGTGCCCCTGATGGCGCTGGTCATCCTGGCCTATTTACCGCTGCCGCTGGTGCATCACACCCCCTGGCCGGCCTTTGCGGCGGCCAACGGCCAATGCCTGGCCTTCCGGCGAAGAGCTTATCAGAACATTGGCGGCCATGCGGCGCTGCGAGACAATGTTTTGGAAGATGTCGCCTTTGCCCGGCGCATTAAAGGCGGCGGGCTGCGCCTGCGCATGGCCGATGGGGCCGGACTCGTCTCCTGCCGCATGTACCGCGATTGGCCCTCGGTGCGCGATGGTTTTGCCAAAAATATCCTGGCCGGGTATGGCAATAGTGTTTTCTTTTTAGTTTTGACGACCCTGTTTCATTGGCTGGTTTTTCTATTACCCTGGCTATTCCTATTTACGATTTACCCACAGGGGGCCTTTGGCTCCGATTTACGATTTACGATTTCGGATTCGCCATTCACCATTCACTATTCACAATTCATAATTCACAATTTATTACTATCCCTCATCGGCTTGGGTATCTGCCTTCGTATGCTCACCGCCGCCGCCACCCGCCAGCGCCTCGGTGACGCCTTGCTGATGCCGATTTCGGTACTATTGATGACTCGTATTGCTGCGCAATCAATCTGGTGGCATTGGCGCGGCGGGCCAAAATGGAAAGGAAGGATTGTTAAACGTTCAAATGTTTAACGTTCAGGCATGAACCCTATTATCATCATCGGCGCGGGCATCGGCGGACTCAGCACGGCCATCCGGCTGGCCGCAGCGGGTCAAAAGGTGTTGGCGCTGGAACAAGACAACATGGTCGGCGGCAAGATGGGCCAGCTTCAGCGGGATGGGTATCGCTGGGACACCGGCCCCTCGGTGATCACCATGCGCCCGGTGCTGGAGGAACTGTTTGCCGCCGCCGGCCGCCGTTTGGAAGATTACCTCACCCTGCTGCCGCTTGAGCCGCTGACCCGCTACTTTTACCCCGACGGAACCAGCCTCGACGCCACCCGCGACCTCTCGCGCATGGCGGCCCAGATTGCGGCGCTGGATGAGCGCGATGTAGAAGGCTACCTGGCGTACCTGGCTTACGCCGCCCGGCTGCACCGGATTACCGGCCCGGCTTTTATTTACCACGAGCCGCCCTCGTGGCGCAGCTTTTGGCGTGTTTCTCCGCTTGAAGCCCTGCGGATAGACGCCTGGCGCAGTATGGACAGGGCGATTGGCAGCTTTGTCCGCTCGCCCCACCTGCGGCAGTTGTTAGGGCGGTTTGCCACCTACGTGGGCGGCAATCCCTTCCAGGCCCCGGCCACGCTCAACGTCATTGCCCACGTAGAGCTAACCGGCGGGGTGTGGTATCCCCAGGGGGGTATTTATCGCATCGCCTCGGCGCTGGCTCAATTAGCCAAGGAATTGGGGGTAGAGATCCGCACCGGCTGCCCGGTGCAACGGATTCAGGTGGAAGGAAACCAAGTGTGTGGGGTTATGTTGGCGGATGGGGAGGTGCTGGCGGCGGATACAGTAGTAGCCAATGTGGATGTCACTACGGTTTACCAAAAGCTGCTGCCGCCCCATATTGCCACCCCGCAGCGGCTGGCCCGCCTAACCGGGGTAGAGTCTTCCTGCTCCGGCTTTATCATGCTGTTGGGCGTAAACGACAGTCACCCGCAACTGGCGCACCACAATATCTTTTTCTCCGGCAACTACCGGCGCGAGTTTGATGACCTGTTCCGCCGGGGTTTGCCGCCGCATGAGCCAACCATTTACGTGGCGATAACTTCCAAAACAGACTCGGCTCATGCGCCTGAGGGCGGCGAAAACTGGTTTGTGCTGGTCAACGCCCCGGCGCTGGACGCCCGGTTTGACTGGTCAAGCCGGGCGGCTGCCTATCGTGACCATACCCTGGCGCGCCTGGCTGATTTTGGTTTTGACATACGAGGCAAAATTCAGACGGAGCAAATCCTGACGCCGCCAGACCTGGCCCGGCTGACCGGGGCCTGGCGCGGCGCGCTCTACGGGGCGTCGCCCAACAGCCCTTTCACTGCCTTTCGCCGGCCGCCTAACCAGGCCCCCAATGTGCGCGGGCTGTACTTTGTCGGCGGGACAACTCATCCCGGCGGCGGCGTGCCGCTGGTGATGCTTTCCGGGAAAGTGGTGGCAAATATAATCAATCAATCTGCCTTAGAATTTTGATTTCATCGCTAATGGGCTGAGCAACCAAAGGGGATTGGTCAAGAAAAAACGGAGGCTACGTTCACGCTGTAGGGCCGGGCTTACCAAATCCTGCCAGATAGTCAACCTAACTCTTTCCACAACACCGGCATACGCTGCTGGGTGTGGACAAAGCCAAAACGCTCGTACAGGGCGCGGGAGCGATGGTTGCTTTCCTGGGTGTTCAGGGTAATCATGTTGACCCCCTGAGACAGAGCATCGGTGATGGCGTGATGGAGCAGTTGCGCCCCAATGCCGCGTCCCTGGTAGCCGGGATGCACGGCCAGACGGGTGAGGTGGGCATGTTGGTGGTAACGTTCATACCAGGTATAGCCTACAATTTGGCCGCCAATTTCGGCCAGGGCAAAGGAGTCGGCGCTGGCCAGGGCTTCACTAAAGTTCCCGGCAGATTTCCGCCAGATGTGATTAAAGGCCAGTGCATCCAGGGCCATAATGGCCGGCACATCATTGTAGTGGGCCGGGCGAACCCAGGCCGGGGTGGGCGGTGGGGGCGGAAGCGCGTCGCCCAAACGCTCAAAAGCAATAATCCACTCCCGCACCTTAAAGCCATGCTCCTGGAGTTCATCCACCAGCCAGGCCACATTGCCGATGTGCGCCAGGGCCGGCAGCCGTTCAGAGCGAGCCACCTGCTCTATCTCTGGCAGCACCAAGTCAAGATAGGGTTTGACGCTCCAGGTATCACGCAAGCCGGCGGCGATGATGAGTGCAGCGTAAGGGCGCTGCGGTTCTACCACCATAAAGCCACGCACACCCGCCCTATCTTCGGTTAAAATGCCGGGCATGCGGCCCAACTTAGCCCCCAGTTCTACCGGCGGCATGCGCACGTGAATCCGCCAGGCAGTGTCAATCATTCGCAAAACGTTATGCACATCTCCCGGCGCAATCGTTCGAACCCTGGTCATGTCTCGGCTAAAAATTGAAACTGACATTAATAGTTCCTTAAGAAGAATTGTAGAAGGGTTGAGTCATTGTGTCAAAATCAGAGGGGCTTGGCGGTGGGGCGCCGGGATGCCCTACCTGTGGGTGGCTTTAGCAGGCAGCGCCGATAGCCCGGTCTGCCGGAAAAGTTTTTACTTTTTTGCGCCTGGCCTGCTTTTGCCGCATAATGAACGAGGAGGCGCATGGAAAGCATTCTTTACCTGCGGAAAGGAAGCCCGTTTGAAGGATAAATTGATAACAGCCCTTAAGCTGCTGATCAGCCTGGGCTTGATGGGATATCTGTTTTACCGTTTTTTGTCCGATCCCAAAGATCGCACCATCCTCTTTACCACTTTAACCACCGCTCATTATGGGTACCTGGCCCTGGCCCTGGCTTTGTTTGTGCTGGCAGTGTTCACCAATGCGGTCAAATGGTATATTTTACTGAGAGCGCAAGGCGTTGCCGTGCCGCTGAGCGCCTTAACCAATTACACCTTTGTGGGCTTCTTCTTTAATAATTTTTTGCCCGCTAACGTGGGTGGTGATGTGATGCGCGGTTTTGGACTGGCTCGCTACACGGCCCGCAGCGCCGAAGCGGCCGTTTCGGTGGTGGTGGACCGGGTGATCGGCCTGCTGGCTTTTATGTTTACGGCGGCGGTTGCGGCTCTGGCGGCGGTAAATATTATCCCAAGCAAGCAGTCGGCCTTAACCCAAAATCTGGCCCAGGTGGAAATCATTGCCATGATCGGCCTGGTGATGATTGCGGGCGGCCTGGCGGTGCTGCTCAGTTTCCGGCTGCGGCAAGGGGTGGGGCAGCTTTTCAAGCTTAACCTGCTGCGAGCCTTCAGCCCAATTTACCAGCGGCTCTCCGATGCTTTTGGGGCTTATCGCTTTCAATATGGGGCGCTGCTGCTGGCTTTTACCATCGGGGTGATCACGGTTGTGCTAACCGGCCTGGTAGATTTGGCGATTGTAGCCGGCTTGCGGGGCGAAATTGCTCCCATCTACATTTTTCTGTTCAACCCTATCATTGCCGTACTGCTGAT
>CAZDMM010000428.1:0-6589 GCA_964505845.1 uncultured Caldilineaceae bacterium | reverse complement strand
TGCCAGGGTGGATTTCCCCAACTCGGCCACCTTTTACCTGTCTCTCAGCAGCCAGGTTGTGATTGAAAAGATCGAGCTGGAGTACGGCGTCACCCAGCTCACCTGCGGGTCGTCGTCGGCCCTGGCCCGGCCAGAGTTTGAGCCGGCCACCCAGGTTAAAACCAGGTGGAACTGGGATTTTCGCAAAAGCGGTTCGCCGCCGCCGGGCGCTCGCTTATGGTGGCGCTGGCATATCGGCGATGCGGCCGGCCGGCAGGTTGAGCTGGCCGAGCAAGAGTTGTTTGTAACTGACCCGCGCTTTGAGTGGCAAGAAACTCGCTCCGCCGGGTTGGCGCTCTTTTCTGCCCTGGCCGACCAGGCCGTTAACCAAGCCCTGTGGCAGGCGGCCAACGAAGCCCTGGCCCGCCTGGAGCGCGACGCCGGCGCTCTCCCAACCGGGCTGATCAAAATCTATAACTACCCCGATACCCGGAGTATGCGCAGCAGCGTGGTTTATACCCGCGATTGGACCGGCGGGCTGGCTCTGCCGGCCTACCAAACTATCTTGCTGGGCGTCAACCAGAAAAACCTGGCCTGGGGCAAAAAGGCTGTTACCCATGAGTTAGCCCACCTCATCACCGGCCAGATAACCTTTAACTGCCTGGGCAACCTGCCCCGCTGGCTGGACGAGGGGCTGGCCGCCTACAGCGAGGGTGATTGGGATGATCATTCTCAGGCTCTGTTTGACCAAGTGGTGGCCCAGGATGAGCTGCTCTCGCTCCGCAGCCTCAGCGGCACTTTCCCCACCTCCGGCAAACGGGCCGATTTGGCCTACGCCCAGAGCCGGCAGGTGGTTAGCTACCTGCTCGACGTCTACGGCCCGGAAAAAATGGCTCAACTGCTGCAATCCTTTAAAATGGGCAGCAGCTACGACCAGGCTTTACAGCAGGTGTACGGTTTCAACACGGTTGAGTTGGATAACACCTGGCGGCGGAGTATGGGGTTAGCGCCCAGGCGGGCGGCGGCCATGCCATCCCCCCAGGCGCGGCCTACCCTGGCTCCTTACGGGGCCGCCACGCCTAGCGCCGCCGCCACGTCTCAGCCCAGCCCGACCCGTCCACCGGCGGCTACCTTGACCCCCACCACCACGGCGCTCCCGGCTGTGACCGCCCTGGCCGCCGCCACCCGCTCACTGAGGCCGGCGGCGCCCCCCGCAACCGGCTCCACACCGGCCGCCGCCCCTTCCCTTACCTGGTTGTGGCTGGGCGCAGCCCTGCTGATGGCAGCCATCGGCGCTCTTTTGGTTTTGCTGCGGCGTTTGTAGCGTCGTGCAGTGAAGATAGGAGGAAACTATGAAGCAGCTATCCCACCCCATCCCATGGCGTTTGATCTGGTGTTTACCCTGGCTGCTGCTGGTGATCGGCTGCCAGCCGCTGCTGGCTGCCCTGGGTGAAGGCCCCACCCCCCAACCGAGCGCCACCCCAACCTGGCCGTCGCTGGCTACGGCTACGGCCACCATCGCGCCGCCGACGCCGGTCGCACCTATGCCCACCGATACAACTGCCCCTACGGTTACCCCAACGCCGGTGGTTGTCACCCCTTTGCCAACCCCTCTCTCCACCCCAACCCCCGGCAGCGGCTTTTATGGCGACCCGGCCCTGGGATTCAGCTTTTTCTATCCCTCTGCCTGGGAGGCCACCGCCGGCGATGAGGGATTGATGGTTACAAGCGAGACCCCCCAGGTGTGGGTGTGGAGCGAGCCGGGCCTGCTGGAGCCGGGCGAAACTGTTGAAGAGTACCTCACCCAGTTGTATCAAGAGTTTAACAATATCGAGACGGTGGAATTTGCGGCCGATACCACCACCACCCTCCGCAGCGGCGCCAAAGCCCGCGTCATCGAGATTGCCGCAACCGAGGAGTTCCCCCAGACGCGAGTTACCTTTGTGACACGCGGGCGGCGGGTCTTTGCCATCTTTATCTTTGCCGGCGAGAAGGTATTTGCCAGCTATCCCCACACCCTCGACGCGATTGCCGCCAGCATGCAGGTTGAAGAGCCGCGCCCTTACGGGATTGCCCGCCACAGCGCCCTCTTTATCGAGGGCAGCCAACCCACCACCCTTGACCCCGCCCTGGCCAACGGCTCGGCCGGCGGCATTGTGGGGGCCATCTTTAGCGGCCTGGTCATGCTCGACGAGAATTTGCAGGTGACGCCAGACCTGACCGAAGGCTGGGAGGTGAGCGCCGGCGGCACGGTCTACACCTTCCATCTCCGTCGCAACGCCTACTTTCACAGCGGTAAGCCGGTTACAGCCCACGATGTCAAATTTTCCTGGGAACGGGCCGCAGACCCGGCCACCAAGTCCGATAAAGTGCTAACCTGCCTGGGCGATATTGTGGGGGTTAAAGCCAAATTTGAGGGTAAGGCGGCTGAGATTGCCGGGGTTGAGGTGGTGGATGATTACACCCTGCGGGTAACTATTGACGCGCCCAAGCCCTATTTTCTGGCTAAACTAACCTACACCACCTCTTTTATTGTGGATGAAGAAAATGTGCGTGGCCAGGATTGGCAGCACCATCCCAACGGGACCGGCCCCTTCCGGCTCCACACCTGGCAAGATGACTACCTGTTGATTTTGGAACGGAATGACAATTTTTACCAGCCGCCGGCCAAACTGGCCCACGTTGTCATGACCATGTACCACGATGTGTCGTTGTGGATGTATGAAAACAATGAAATTGACCGGACGGTCATAGGCCCCTCGGCCGTTGAACGGGCCACCGACCCTGACGACCCCGTGTCGAGCGACTTAAAAATCATCCCCTCCTTGTGTACCGGCCGCCTGATCTTGGATGTGACCATGCCGCCTTTTGACGACCCCCTGGTGCGCCGGGCCTTTGCCTATGCGGTTGACCGGCAAAAGCTGGTCGAGGTGGTGCTGAAGGGCATGGCCGAACCCGCGCAAAGCATTTTGCCGCCCGGCATGCCCGGCTACAATCCCAAGCTGGACTTTCCCACCTTTGACCCCGGCCGCGCCCGGCAGTTGCTGGCCCAATCTACCTATGGTAAGGCCGAAGCTTTGCCCAAGGTTGTTTTGACCGTTGGCGGCCTGGGCAGCGACCTGTCAAGCTATGAATCGGCCCTGCTGGAGATGTGGCGCACCCATCTAGGGGTTGAGGTTACGGTAGAACAGTTAAACCCCCAAACATTTCTGCAAGATGTTCACCGGTATCACGGCCAAATCACTTTGTTGGGCTGGTGTGCCGACTACCCCGACCCGGAGAATTTCCTCGATGTTCTGTACCACACCGCCGCCCAGGAAAATATCGGCCACTACAGCAACCCCCAGGTAGATAAGCTGCTGGAGCAGGCCCGCGCCGAACCGGACATTGAGGCGCGCCTGGCCCTGTACCATCAGATTGAACAGATGATCATTGCCGATACGCCCGACATCCTGCTTGACCACGACCAGGAGTATCTGCTGCTCAAACCCTACCTTAAAGATTACCCGCTGAGTCCCATTGGCCTGACCCTGGAATGGCGCAAACCTTATCTGGACTGGCCGGCCGATTAGCTGGGTGGGTCAAGGCGCAGCGATAAACTACACCAGAAAGGATAGTCGCCATGGATAATAAAATTGAAGAAACACCGCTTGGCAGAGCAGCAGCAACCCATCCGCGCGCCCGCCTGGGGCTGAAAATTCTGATTATTGGGCTGATTTTGGCTCTCTTAACGGCCGGCCTGGCCTGGGGTGGTTATTATTACCAACAAGTCCAGGCCGAAAAGCTGTGGCAGCAGGCCGCCGACCTGGCCGAACAGAGCCAATGCGAGCAGGCCATCCCTGCCTTTACCGCCGCCCTGGCCGTGTGGCCGGCGGCTGTTCGCCAGCACGATGCCGCCGCCGTTGCCGGCCGGGCTAAATGTTACCTGTCTGCCGGGCAATACGCCGCCGCCATCGCCGATTTTGACGCCGCTCTTGGCGCTAACCCCGGCCAGGCCGATTTGCGCTGGCTGCGGGTGCAGGCGCGCCTGGCCCAAAAAGATACCCGGGGTGTGCTGGCTGAGATTGAACAACTGTTGAGCCTGGACGACTCGCTGGCCGCACCGTACCTGGAACGAGCCAAAATTTATTTCCAAAACCACAGCTATGCTCAAGCCGTGGCCGAGGCCGGCCAGGCCCTGGAACGGAATGACAGGCTGTTAGAAGCGCATCTTTTGCGCAGCGCCGGCTATTTCTACCTGGCTCAATACCGGGCGGCCCTGGCCGCCGCCAACGAGGCCCTGGTCTTAAACCCCGACTCGGCCGAGGCGCAGGCGTTTCGGGGCGGCGCGCTCTATTTTCTAAATGACGTGGCCGCCGCCAACTCCGCTTTGCAGCAGGCCCTAAGGCTGAATCCTGATCTTCCTGCCGGCCATGCCTGCCTGACCTTGATCCACCTCAAGCAGGGGGAGGATGCCGCTGCTCTGGATTCCTCCACTCAGGCCATTAGGCTGGGGGATAAAAGTGACCCGGTGGTGGCCCTGGCCTACGCCTGGCAGAGCATCGCCCACACCTACCTGGCGGATGATGAAGCGGCTGCGGCCGACGCCGAGACCGCCCTTGAGTTGAATCCGCATCTGCCGGAGGTCTATCTGGCCTGGAGCCATCTCTACGAGACCCGGGACCAGTACCAGCCCATGCTGTCCAATATTCACCTGGCGTTGGGGCTGGCGCCCGAGCTGGCCAGGGGCTACGCCTTGCGTTCGGTGGCCTTTACTAACCTAAACCACCGGGAGCAGGCCCTGGCCGATATTCAGCGGGCCATCACCCTTGACCCCAACAACGGTTGGTTCTACCGTCACCGGGCCAGGCTCTTTATGCTTGAGGAAAACAAAGCCCAACTGGCCCTGGCCGACATGGAAAAGGCCATCGAGTTGGACCCCCAGGCCGGCTACTACGGCTACAGCAGCAGGGTCTACTATCAATTAAATCAGTACCGGCCGGCCCTGGCCGATATCAACCGGGCCATTGAGCTTGAACCGGACGAGGCAGTTTACTACCTGCAGCGCGCTAATATTTATGCAGGCCAAGCTGATTATAACCTGGCCCTGGCCGATTATGAGCGAGTGATGGCGGCTGAACCGGACAACGTCGAGGTGCTCAGAACCATATTTGATATCTATATGACCCAGGAAAAGTACCCCGAGGCCCTGGTTTTAAGCAACCGTCTCCTGAAACTGGCGCAGGGCGATGACGAGCTGCTGGCGGCAGTTTATCAGGAACGCGCCAGGGCTAACCTGCTGCTAGAGCAGTATCAAGCTGCCCTGCCGGACTTGACCCAGATGCTTAAGCTTAAGCCTGATTCAGCCTGGGCCTACCAGTCGCGCGGCCACATCCGGCTGCAAGCGGGCCACCTGGCTGAAGCCGTGGCCGACCTGTCGCGCGCGGTTGAGTTAGAGCCTGACCAGGCCTGGGTCTATGCGCTGCGGGCCGAAGCTTATCTAAACCAGGGCGACCCGGCCACTGCCATCCGCGATGCTTCCATCGCCCTGCAGTTTGACCCAACCTTGCTGCAAGCCTACCACACCCGCGGCCTGGCTCAGGCGAGCCTGGGCGACTCCCTGTCGGCGCTGCTGGATTTTACCCGGCTGGTTGAACTGGACCCCAAAAATGCCGAGGCCCGCGCTTTGAAGGCCGAAATGCTGGTCTACCAGGGCAATTTAGATCAGGCGCTCTTTGAGGCTAACCAGGCCCTGGCCTTAGACCCCCAGAATGTCACCGGCTACATCAACCGCGGCTTTACCTACATCCAGCAGAAAAGTTACGAAAAGGCCCTGGCAGATTTTACCCGGGTCATAGCATTACAGCCGGATAACGTCCTGGCCTATTTCAATCGCGGCGTGGTTTATGGGCTGATGCAGCAGTGCAACCTGGCGGTAACCGATTATGACCGGGCGATTGAGCTTAACCCGGAGGCGATCCCATACTACTTTAATCAGGCCGACTGCTACCTTAAACTGGAGAACAAAGAGGCGGCGCTGGCCGCTTTAGAGGCGGCGCTGGTCGTGGCCCATACGGTAGAGGCAACTGCCGTCATTGAACAGTCAATTGTAGATTTGACCCAACCGGCCCCGGCCCCGGCGCCCCCCGCCGCCACCCATTACCGAGACAGCGGCGGCAAATTTAGCCTGGATTATCCCGCCGATTGGACTCTTAAGATCAGCGAGGGGCAGGTGGTGATCGGCTCTCCCCTGGGCGGGGCCTTTGTGATGATAAACTACCTGGCGGACTCTGAACTGACAACCGCCCAAGAGGTGCTGGATCTGGTCAAACTCGACCTGGCAAAAACTGCCGGTTATGTGGCCGGCAGCGATGAAACTTTAACCCTTGATGGCTTACCCGCCGTTCAACACAATTTTCAAGTCATCAACTCGCCTGAGTTCAACTACACCGATGTAGCCGGCAGCCTGGTTGTGGTTCGCCGGGGCAACAACGTGGTCGAATTAGTGGCTATTACTTCCATAGCCAAAGTTACAGCGGAGGAGAAAACGGCGGTTGAACAGATCACGGCCAGCCTGCAAGTGCATTATTGGAGGTGGAAGGATATTGAGATGGGTGTGACCAATTTGAGT
>CAZDMM010000427.1:0-6624 GCA_964505845.1 uncultured Caldilineaceae bacterium | reverse complement strand
CCCCACCGGCCGCCGGGGACGCTGCGAGCGGGGGCGACGGGCTTGCTGACCAACACCGCTTCTCTTACCGTGCCGGCGGGGACAACTGATCCCATCCCCGCCAATAACAGCGCCACCGAGAGTGATCCACTCACCCCACGGGCCAACCTATCTATCAGTAAAACCGACAATGTCTCTGCGGTTGTGCCCGGCGCTTCCACAACTTATACGATTGTTGTTTCCAACACCGGGCCAAGCAATGCTCCCAACACTCTGGTGACCGACAATTTCCCCTCGGCCACCAATATTTCCTGGACATGCGCCGGCTCAGGCGGTGGGACTTGCCCGGCCAGCGGCACAACCAACCTGAACACGGCGGTCAACCTGCCGGCTGGCGGGTCTGTTACCTTTAATGCCACCATCACAGTCAACCCCGGCGCTCGCGGCGCACTGGTCAATACGGCCAGCCTGACGGCTCCGGCCGGCGTCACCGATACCACTCCCGGCAACAACAGCGCCACCGACTCTGATACTCTTACGCCTCAGGCCAATCTGATTATTTCCAAGTCCGACTCGCCCGGCACGGTCAGCGCCGGCGACCTCCTCACTTACACCATCAGCATCGTCAACGTAGGGTTATCCAACCGTACCCAGGTTCAGCTAACCGACAATTTGCCTGCAGAATTAACCTTCCTGTCCTCTACGCCGGGTTCGCCCACCTGTGGAGCCGTCAATAACAGCTTTACCTGTGATTTGGGGACGATTGTTGGGGGCGGCAGCGTCTCGGTAACTGTCCGCGTTCAAGTTAAATCCTCAACGCCGGCAGGCACAATTATTAATACTGCCATAGTGGACGGTACCGACAACGACTTCAGCGAGGGAGATGCTACAGGCGATAATATCGCTAATGAGTTTACCACCATCCAGGTCAGACCCGATTTGACCATCACTAAACTTGAATCGGCAGACCCGGTGGCGTTGGGCCAGACGCTCACCTATACCTTACGCATCACCAACAACGGCCCTTCGGATGCGCCCCAGGTGATTGTCAATGATGACATGCCCAATGGTATGCCTTTTGGCCCCATTTCAACCAGCCAGGGAAGCTGTACCACCACCGACCCGATAACCTGTACCCTGGGGAGCATGGTCAGAGGTGCGGTGGCTATTGTGACCATCCCGGCCAACCCGGCAGCTACGGGCGCCCTGCTCAACAGCGCCACCGTGAGCGTATCAGGAGGGGGCACCGTTGACCCTGTTTCCGGCAACAATTCTTCCAGCGCCAGCACTACCATCAACCGGGTAACGGATTTGGCTCTGAGCATGACCGACTCGCCCGACCCGGTCACTGCCGGCAGTAATCTCACCTATAATTTGACGGTGGTCAACCTTGGGCCTTCACCGGCCACCGGTGTAACCATGACTCACACCCTGCCGCCGGCAGTCACCTTCCAAACGGTTTCGCCTACCGCGCCAACCTGTACCCACTCTGGCGGGGTTGTTACCTGCAATCTGGGGGCAATGAACAGCGGCAGCAGCATTCCTATCTCGGTGGTAGTCAGGGTTAACGACAACGCCGCCGGGAATATCACCAGCACGGCCAGCGTGACCGCCACCAGCAGCACCGGGCCAGACACCGCCTCAGTGACCACTTTTGTCGGAATTTTGAAAAAAGTTTATCTGCCGTTTTTAGAAAAACCTGCCCCCACCGATCTGTCGGTGTTTAATGATAACACCAAAGGGGTTGTCACCTTTACGGTGCTTGGAACCGGGGTAAGTTGTACTGTGCCTAACAACACCACCCAATTTTGTGGCAGCTTCTCCCCCGGCGTCTACACCGTTCAGGTAACCAGCGCCTGCGGTAATGCCACTACCACCAAATCCTATAGCAGCGGCCCGCAAACCACCCGAGTTTTTTGCCAATAAGAGCTGTTACTATTGACAATTGTCTTCCGGTAAATAGAATAAGCTGGCAGTTGTACGCCCACCGGAACCCGGTGGGCATTTTTTACGATGGAAGAGGCAAGACTATGCGGATTGGTATCATCGGCTTACCCAACAGCGGGAAAACAACCTTGTTCAATATTCTCACCGGTGGGCATGCTCCCACCACGGCTTACGCCGGGGGCGCGTTTCAGGTTAATACGGCGGCGGTGTCCGTGCCCGACGCGCGGGTAGACGCGCTGAGTCACATGTACAAACCCAAAAAAACCACCTACGCCAGGGTGGAGTACGCCGACATCGCCGGGCTGAGCGGGGGCGAAGGCGAGCGCGGCGTCAGCTTGAGCGGCGAATTGATGAACGCCATCGGTGTTAACGATGCCCTGCTGCACGTAGTGCGCGTCTTCCCCGACGACAACGTGCCGCACCCCCTGGGCAGCCTCAACCCGGCCCGCGACATTGAAGCTCTGGATGCCGAGCTGACCCTGTCAGACCTGAGCAAAATTGAAAATCGCCTGAGCCGGCTGGAAGGCAACCTGAAAAAGGGCAAAGCCTTGCCCACCTTTGAGGATGACCACAAAGAGTTTGAGATTTTGACCCGCCTCAAGCCTCATGTGGAAAGCGGCCAACCCATCCGTGATTTTGAGCTGACCCCGGACGAAGAAAAACGACTGCGCGGCTTTCAATTCCTCACTGCCAAGCCGGTGCTGATTGTGCTCAATTTAGGGGATGAAGGTCAGGCCCCGGCTGTTACCTATCCTCACCAAAAAAGCGCCGTCACGGCCGTGCGGGGCAAACTGGAGATGGACATCGCCCAGGTAGATAATGAGGATGACCGGGCCATGTTTATGGAGGAATACGGTCTGACCGCCCTCAGCGTAGAGCCGATCATCCGCCAGAGTTACGATTTATTGGGCCGCATGGTCTTTTTCACCGTTGGGGAGGACGAAGTGCGGGCCTGGGAAGTTCACCGGGGGGCGACCGCACTGGAGGCCGCCGGGGCCATCCACAGCGATTTGGCTCGCGGCTTTATCCGGGCCGAGGTGGTCAGCTACGACGATTTAATGGCCGCCGGTTCCAACCCCGCCGCCAAAGCCGCCGGCAAAGTGCGGCTGGAAGGCAAAGAGCATATCATTCAGGATGGGGATATTATTGTGGTGCGGTTTAATATTTAATTGACTTTAGATAAATGAACACAAAAGGCGGCTTGTGACTTGCACAAACCGCCCCGGCGTAGAAGATTAGGGGATGGCAACCTTAAATTCTTCTACGACCGGACAGCTTAACAATTTAATTGAGTTTCGGCAAACCGTGTATGACCAGATTTTGGTGAAGGGACAGGACGCCCAGTTTGAGTTGGTGGATGCCCTGTTGTTGAGTGACCATCCGCGCTGTTTCGCTGAGATCAGCCAGTCGCCGCTGTTTCGTCGCCAGTGGCCGAGTGCTTATGGGGCGATAGAGGCGGGGCAACAAGACCAGCAGCGGCTCAGTCGGTGTTGGCTCCAACAGGTTCCTCGCCAGGGGGTGCAGGTTTTTGTCTTGGACACAACCGTGTGGGGCCATCGGAGTGCGCGGACATTGAGCGGCTTAGTGTATGCGCTCAGTCCGACCAAAGCCTTGAAACACCATTCCATTGTCCAAGGACACGTCTACTCGTTGTTGACCTGGACACCCGAACCGGGTCGGAGTTGGTCACCCACCGTGTTCAGTCAACGGCTCAGGCCCGAGCAGAGCGCAATTGAAGTTGGGGTAGCCCAGGTCAAGCAGTTAGGCCAAGCCCGCCCGGCGGGGGGCGAGGGACAGCAGGATATCATTGTGGCCGATGGTCACTATGGCAATCACCTCTTTTTTGGTCCCTGGCAAGGGCAGGATTGGGCCGTCTTAGCCCGAATGCGCCGAGACCGGGTCTTGTATCGC
The DNA here is from genome assembly GCA_964505845.1 of uncultured Caldilineaceae bacterium. Taxonomy (GTDB): domain Bacteria; phylum Chloroflexota; class Anaerolineae; order 4572-78; family J111; genus DSQQ01. The sequence continues at coordinate 2,787 of CAZDMM010000427.1, read as the reverse complement.
GATCCTGACCCTTATCCAGGTCGAGGCCGACCGGCGGTGCATGGGCAACGCTTTGCCTTCAAGGAGCCGGAGACCTGGCCCCCGCCCGATGAGCAGGTCGAATTCAACTACGAACGGTGGGGACAAGTCCGTTTACGGCGCTGGAAGCGGCTGCATGCCAAACAAGATGCCCAAACCCACTTTGATGTTATCCTGGCCGAAGTCCATTTAGAACGGGACAAGCCACCCGATCCCCTGTGGTTGGGCTATCTGGAAGGTCACACCGCTTATCCGCTTCAGCAGGTCTGGTCCTGGTTTGATTATCGCTGGCCGATTGAGCCAAGTATCCGTTTTCGCAAGCAATATCTTTACTGGACCTTGCCTTACTTTCAGGACAGCGAGGCGTGTGACCGTTGGATGGCTCTGGTCGATATTGGCAGGTCTTCTTGGCCCGTCAGCTCGTCTCAGACCCCCCCTTGCCCTGGCAAAAAACTCAGACGATCTTGACCCCTGGTCGGGTCTTGCGTCGCTTAGGGATTATTTTTGTTCAGCTTGGCACACCCGCCCAACCGCCGCAAATGCGCGGAAAATCGCCTGGTTGGCCCAAAGGTCGGCCTCGGACCCGGCCTAACCGCTATAAAGTGACCAAACGGGCCAAACACAAGCTCAAAATGGCTTGAAATGGCCCCGAAACTCAATTTTTAAGGTGCTAATCCACACCGAGCTTAAACTCAGTGAATTTCTCGTTATCTAAACTCAAGCTAACTTGCAAATGTCTAAAACCCCAGATTCTCTTTAACCAAAACCACGGTAATCCGTTCTGGCCTGCCTTCCCCATTGATCAACAAAACCTTGTTGACCCGGCTGGGCTGACCGTAGACTTGGCGGACACGCCTATCCTCTAACGGGTAGGCATACTCGTTAATGCGCCGCATGCCTTCATCCAGGTTGCGGACAAGCTTCTGCGCCCCAACTACCCAGATAACCCGGCCTGCGCTATAGGCATAAGGGCCAAGCTGGCTGCCGCTGCCGGAGGCCACCAAAATCTGGCCCTGCTCGGTGATGGCGTGGACGCTGCCGATGATAAAATCGGGGCTGGCGCCCAGCTTGCGCATCTCGTCAAGACGATTTTGTTGGCGTAATTCAAAAAGCCTGGTTCTTATCGGCTTAAAGCGGTCGGATAGGTCAATCTCAGCCGTGATACCCAGGCTCTCCAGCGTTTTGGATGCAGAGGTGAACACCTCTGCCCCCTCCGGCAACAAACCCAAAACAATTTGTTTGGCTTTGGCGCCGTTATTGGCAATGTAAGTGCGCATGCCATTGGCCTGGAGCGCCTGGGCGGTGCGCCGGATTTGTTCCTCCGAAGCCAACTCTGCAAAGGCCATATTGGGAGCCAGCACTGGCTCCATAGTCGTAACTGTCATGATTTGAACCTCCATTTGTAGATGATATTTTTAATCAGTTGTTGCCTAATCAACATTTGTTGTGTATAATACAATTGTTTGCTTTACAAAGTCAATAAACAATCAATCGCTTTTGCTGTTTAGACAACACAAAGCGAAAATTGTCGGTGATATTTTTGGGCGGCCGGCGTCGGTTGTTTATTTTTGAGGCGTGTTTATGAACCTGCGACACGCCACCGCTCATAAAAACTTGGCTCATGTACAGTACAAGTGCAAAGTGACCGGCACTTCCTCATTTTTCGAGGAGTAGCCAATCAATCCTGAAGCGCCGGTCACTTGTTCTTAACATGAGCCAAAAACTTTTAGCCACAGACACTTGCAGGCAGATGCGAAGCGCACAAATTTTTTATCTGTGCAATCTGTGGTTTATCCTCAAAGGAGGCTCAATGGCCACCCAATTCAATGGGCAAGACCCGCGGGTGAAGCGCACCCGCCAATTGATTGTGCAGGCATTTGTGGAATTGCTGGCTGAAAAAAGCTTTCGGGCCATTAGCGTTCAGGATGTGGCTGAACGAGCTACGGTGAACCGGGCCACTTTTTATGCCCATTTTGAAGATAAATATGCCCTCATAGACTACCTTACCCGTGATGGGTTTCAGCAGGCGTTGGCCACTAAACTCCCGGCTCCCTTTCCTTTTACTTTAGATAACCTGCACCTGCTCACCCGCACGGTATTAGAGCACCTGGCTCAGTTCCACAGCCGGTGTAAGGCTGCTGCTAAACAACAGTTTGAACTGCCCCCAGAGGCGGCTGTGCAAAACGAACTCTACAAATTTATCTTAAATTGGCTTAACCAGGTGGCGCCTCCTGACCATCAATGCCAGACTACGGTGGATACCGCCGCAATGGTCATGAGTTGGGCAATTTTTGGAGCGGGATTGCAGTGGAGTAGGGGGCCAAAAACCGTATCGGCAGAACAGATGGCTAATCAGATTGTGGCCGTTTTGACCACAGGTTTTTCGGACGCGGTGAAGATTTCTTTCTTGCCGCAACAAGAACAAAACGAGGGAACGAATTCACCAGCCAGTACCAGCGCTTAGGAGAATGTAGAATATCTCAGGATAATTTTATGCGTTTAACCGTTACCATTATCGCTTTACTCATCGTCTCTGGCTTTCTCATCGCCCGGTTTGACACCGTTAACACTGGCGGCGAGATTCAGGCCAACGTGGACAGCCTGCTGGCCGCGCCGGAGAATGCTCAGTTTGCCAGGGCCGATAAAGTCATCCCCATCACCTTTCCGGCCGATTTGGGCCAGCACCCGGCATTTCGCACCGAGTGGTGGTACTACACCGGCAACCTGGGCGATGCCGAGGGCCATCGTTTTGGCTTTCTACTGACCTTT
>CAZDMM010000426.1:0-6625 GCA_964505845.1 uncultured Caldilineaceae bacterium | reverse complement strand
CCGCGCTGGTAGTGGTCGCCCTGTTGCTGCTGCTCTATCACCTGGCGGGCCGCTGGCTGGGCCGCCGGCCCGCCTTGTGGGGCGTGGGCCTGCTGGCTCTGGACCCCTTCACGCTGGGTTACAGCCGCCTGCTGCACATCGAAATGCCGCTGGCCCTGTTTATGACCCTGGCGGGCCTGTCTTTATTACTATGGCTACGCGACAATCACTGGCGCTGGCTCATGCTGACCGGCCTCTGCACCGGCCTGGCCCTGCTGACCAAATCCACCGCCTTGCTCCTCGGCCCGATGTTGGTCGCGCTGCTCGCGGGTGCCGAATGCCAGGGGTCAAGTGTCAAGTGTCAAGCCGCTAGGGGGCCTTCGGCTCTGTCAAATGTCAGGTTTTATGTTTTACGTTTTACGCTTTACGCTTTACGCCTCATGGCCGGCTTGACAGTTGCCGCCCTTGTAGCCGCCCTCACCTTCACCGCCCTCTGGCCGGCCATGTGGACACAGCCCAGCGAAGCCCTGCAGCTTACCTTTGGCAAACTCCTCACCGATCAGGAAGCCGGCGCCGGCAACCTGGGCATGTTCTGGCTGGGTCGCTTTGTCGAAGACCCCGGCCCCTTCTTTTATCCACTCGCCTTCATTCTCAAAGCGACCCCCTGGCTCCTGCTCGGACTGGGGTTGAGTCTCTGGCAAACCGTTGCACCGGTTATCCGGCCTCAAAAAGACCAAACACACTCCCCGCTCCCCGCCTCACACTCCCTCCCCCTCTGGCTCTTTGCCCTCACCTACCTCATCCTCATGACCATTGCTTCCAAAAAATCAATCCGCTACCTGCTGCCGGTTTTCCCGGTATTTTACCTCCTGGCCGGCCTGGCCTTCGCTCAAATCAGCGAGCCAGCGAGCCAGCGAATGGGCGAATGGCGAAATAGAATTGTCCTCCCGCCCCCGCTTGGCGTGCCTGTAGTCCGCTCCCTTGCCCCCCTGCTCCTCTGCTTGCTTTTTACCCTTTTCTACCACCCCTACTACTTCACCTATTACAACCCGCTGCTGCTCGGCTGGCTGTGGGCGCCGCGAACGCTGCTGGTTGGCTGGGGTGAAGGACTGGACCGGGCGGCCCATTATCTCAACGCCAAACCGCCCGGAACCGTTGCGGCCTGGTACGATTCGCTGTTTTCCCTGTTCTATCACGGCCCGGTGCAGGCGCCGTTGACGGCCAACCTCCTGACTGCCGATCACGCCGTGCTCTATCTCAATCAGGTGCAGCGCGACATCCCCGACCCGAACCTGGTGCGTTATTTCCGCACCCGCCGCCGGCCGGAATACACGGTGCGCCTCAATGGCCTTGAATATGCCTGGGTTTACCCCGGCCCGGTAGTTGGCCCCCGGCCCGACCCCGCCCCCCAAAATGTGCTCGGCGGTGATTTTGGCGGCGAGGTACGGCTGCTAGGCTATGATTTAACCCAGCCGGTTTTGTCAGGCCAGCCATTCATCGTTACCCTTTATTGGCGGGTGTTGGCCCCCCCGCCCGCCGAGCGGTACGCCTACCTGCGCCTGATAGATGCTCAAGGGCAAGTGTGGGCCAAAGCCGACAGTCCGCCGGTGCTGGGGCTGTGGCCGTTCTCTCGCTGGCAGCCCAACGACCTGATCGAAGATGCCCAGGAAGTGCCTATCCCGCCCGGAACCCCGCCCGGAACCTACCGCCTGGAAGTAGGCTGGTACGACCCGGCCACCGGCCAGCCGCTTCAAGCTACGGGCCAAGCGCCGGGTCAGGGCGGCGGCTTATTGTTGGGAGAGGTAACGGTGCAATGGCAGGCGCTGACGGCTCAACCGGATTTGCCCCACCTCACCGATACCCGCCTGGCCCCCAATGCTCACCTGGTGGGGTACGACTCGCCCCCGGCCGCCGCCGCCACAGGCCAGGTGCTGCCCCTGCGCCTGGCCTGGCGCGAAGCGGCCCCGCTGTTTGATTTTTTTGCCATGGCCAATGACAATGTGATGTTCGAGTGGCGGCAAAACGAGCAGCCGGTGGCCGAGCAGCTTGACCCGCTGCCGCTGCCCATCAGCCGGTGGGGCGCGGATGCCCTCCTGCGCTCGCAGCATGCGGTCATCGTACCGGCTGCGCTGGCCTCCGGCCGCTATGAGTTGGTGGTCATGCTCCACACCGGCAGCGCCCCGGCCGGCGACGCCTTTTCGCTGGGAGAAATAGAAGTTACCGCCCCGCCGCATCGTTTTGACCTGCCGGCTGCCCACCGGCTGCCCAGCGGCCCGGCGCAACTGGCCGGGGGAGTCGCCCTGGCCGGGTATGAGTTGCAGCCGGCCGAACAGCCGCTTCAACTCACCCTTTACTGGCAAACTGAATCGCCTTTGACCACCCGCTATAAAGTATTTGCCCAATTATTGACCCGTGATAACGCGGTAGCCGCCCAATCCGATAGTTTTCCGGCGGCCGGTGAGCGCCCCAGCACCGGCTGGCTGCCCGGCGAAATCATCACCGACGCCCATACCCTGACCTTTGCTACCCCACCCGTTCCAGGAACGTACCGGCTCATCGCCGGCCTGTATAACCCGCTGACCGGCCAGCGCGTGCCCCTGAGACAGGGTCAGGGCGACGCCATCCTCGTCGCCCAGGTTGCCTGGCCTCCTTGAGATATATGCCATTCGTCTGATGAGATTATGTCAGGTCAGCCGATGTCAGTGCCGCCGTTGTATGTCATAATGTTTAAAGATGAACTCATCTGTCAATAATTTACAAATTTCTCCCTCTTCTCCGTCTGCTGTCTGCCGTCTGCCGTCCGCTGTCTGCCTGCTCCTGATTCTGGCCTTTGCCGTTTTCTTTGGCGCCCTGGCCGGGCAGCAGCATCGCGCCTTTCAAACCAACGGCCTGGATTTGGGCAACGTGGATCAAGCCTTGTGGAACACCGCCCAGGGACGCTTTCTGCACTTCACCTTGATGACGCCGGTTCAATCCCGCCTGGCCCTGCATGTCGAGCCGATTCTCTTACTCCTGGTTCCACTTTACTGGCTCAACCTCGGCAGCCCGGAGCTGCTGCTGGTCATCCAGGCCGGCGTGGTAGCCCTGGGGGCATGGCCGTTGTATCAGTTGTCAAGTGTCAAGTATCAAGTCGCCGAAGGCGCGCAAAGCGCAGGTATCACACTCTCCATCTTCCATCTTGTTTTCCCCCTATCCTATCTGCTATTACCCACTCTGGAATCCGCCGTGCTGTTCGACTTCCACGCTGTGACGCTCTCGCCCACCTTTTTGCTGTTTGCCTTTTTAGCTTTGGAGCAGCGACGCGACCGCAGCTTTATCATCTTTGCCTTGCTGGCGATGGCCTGCAAAGAGGACATGCCGCTGGTGGTCGCCATGTTGGGTTTGTATGCCGGGCTGGCCCGGCGGCGCTGGCGACTGGCCGGCTTGACCCTCGCTCTGAGCGCCCTGTGGTTTGGCCTGGCCTTTTTTCTGATCCAGCCCCGTTTTGCCGCCGGCGGCAATATCCAGCTTGACCGCTACGCCTGGCTTGGCGACAGCCCGGCCGCTATGCTGGTCACGCTATTGACTCGGCCGGCCCTGGTTTTTAACCATGTCTGGTATCAGGCTGATCTGCCCGGTTATCTGATTTCCCTCTTCTTCCCCACCGCCTTCCTGGCCCTGTTCAGCCCGCTCACCCTGCTGCCTATGCTGCCCCCCCTGGCCGTTAACCTGCTCAGCGACAACCCCTTCACCTGGCGTTTGGAAGATTTTCACTACGGCGCGCCCCTGGCCCCGTTCTTGTTCATTTCAGCCCTCTACGGCATCCGGCGAATGGGCGAATGGGCGAATGGGCGAATCAGCGAGTCAACCTTCCAACCTTGCCGGAGGCACGCAAAGCGCAACCTTCCAACCTTGCCGGAGGCACGCAAAGCGCAGCCTTCCAACTCTCCCTTGCTCCTCCGCCCCCCTGCCCCCCTGCTGTTTTTGACCCTGCTCCTCCTCGCCTGCTCCCTCACCTATCACTTCTATCGCGGCTTCACCCCGCTGGCTCGACCCTTTGCCTGGCCTCAGGTGACCGACCATCACCAACGTTTGGCGGAGGTGCTGGCAGCCATTCCCTCCGACGTTCCGTTGTTCGCTCAATCGAACCTGGCCCCGCATCTGACTCACCGTCCGTTTATTTACAGCGATTTTGCCGCCCTGACCGAGCCAGCCTATCCGGCCCCGGTTCCGGCTACCGACATTCTGCTCGATGTCACCTCCTTTGAAAACCAGGGCGGTCTGCACCAATTTTTGCACCAGCATTTGCTGCAAAGCAGCGAGTATCAGATCATCGCGGCAGAAGATGGCATCCTGCACCTGCAACGGGCGACTGCCGACCGCCGACCGCCGACCGCCAATAACCAATTACCAATTACGAATAACCAAATCCCTACCCCCTTCTACACCTTCACTCAACCTGACTCTCCCCCCCAAATCCCCCTCACAGTTAACTTCGGCAGTATGATTCGGCTGCGAGGCTACTCGCTCCACTTCAACCGGCAGGAAGAGGTGCAGGTCAGCGTTGACCTGGAAGCCTTGCAGCCCTTGACCGCCGCCCCCGAAATTCAGCCGGTGCTCTATCTGCTCGACGCCGAGGGCCAGCCGCAGGGCGCCACCACCGATCTCCAGCCGCTCCTGGTCTGGTATCCGCCCGCCCAGTGGCCGGTGGGACAAACCGTGCGGGTGCGCTTCAATACCCTGCCCTGGTACACACGAGGGACTCCGGCCTATCGCCTGGCCCTGGGCCTGGTCAACGGCCCCGATGTGTGGCAAAGTCCGCGTTTACGCCCCACTCTCAACCAGCCCACTGCTTTAGCCCTGCGTCTCCCCGCCGACGGCACGCTAATCGAATTGGCCCGGATTCAGCAGGTCTGGAACATACCCGAAGGCGGCCCAATAATCCGCCAATTCACCCTCTCCACCCCCTCTCACCCTCTGGCAGCCAACTTCGACAACCAAATTAGACTCCTCGGTTACAACCTCCAACCTCAAGGGGACGCTTCGCAATCTCTAATCTCCAATCTCCAATCTCCAATCTCTAATCTCCAAATCTCCCTTTCCTGGCAAGCCCTCACCACCCCGCCGAACCTGACTCGCTTTGTCCAGCTTATCGGCCCGGACGGACAGATTTACACCCAAAACGACTCCGCCCCCGACCGGGGCCAATACCCTACCCACCTGTGGCAGCCCGGCGAAGTTGTGGTTGAGGACATCACCTTGCCTCTACGACCGGATCGCCCAGCGGGGAGATATACCTTGCACATCGGTCTCTATCACCCCGACACCGGCATGCGTTTGCCGTTGACTGGGGATGGGGATCACTTAGAAATAGAGGTAAATTGACCATTTTACCTGAACAGTCTAAAAAATTACCAATTACCAATCACCTGCTCCCCCTCCTCCTCTGGCTCCTCATCCTCGCCCTGGCCCTTGCCTGGCGCGCTCAAAATCTGGACGCCTACGGCCTGTCCAATGATGAAGGCGTCTACCTGATGTGGGGCCGCCTGGCCGCCGACGGCTACCAACTTTACAGCCAGACCTACGCCGTACAGCCGCCGCTGTTTTTGGAGTGGGTCGGCTGGGCCTTCCGGCTGGCCGGGCCAGGCATCGAGGTGGGACGCTGGGCCATTCTGCCCACCTTTGGCCTGCTGGCTGCCGTTTTGAGCTGGCTGGCCTATCGTTCCGGGCGCTGGCCGGCGGCGATAACGGCAGTGCTGCTGCTGGGGCTGTCGCCGCTCAGTTTCACCTTCTCCCGCCTGGTCATGGCCGAAATCCCGGCCACCGCCCTGGCGGTGCTGTCGGTTGCTTTGTGTTTCCGCTGGCTTGATACCGGCCATCGCCGCTGGCTGTTTGTCTCCGGGCTGGCCCTCAGCCTTAGTTTTTTGCTCAAAGCCCTCAATCCGTTTGTGATTGTTCCCATAATTTGGGTGATAGTGTCAGGTGTCAGGTGTCAGGTGTCAGGTGTCAGGTGTCAAGTGTCACGCACTACGCAATCTCTAATCCCCAATCTCCTGCTTTGGGCGCTCGGCCTGCTCCTGCCCCTGGCCGCTGTGCCCCTGCTTTACGACCCGGCAGCGGTGTATGACCAACTGCTGCGCTTTCGGGGCGACTTGCGAGCCGCCATCCCCGGCTCGATGGTGGAAACCTGGGGCTTGTTTGCGGCCTTCATTTCCAGTCACTGGGGATTTTGGTTACTGGCATTTGGGGGTATAATGGCGACGGTCTGGCGCGAGACGAGGAGGCGACGCGAAGCGGGCGAGGAGGCCAAGAAGCAGAGGAGCGGGGGAGCAGGGGAGCGGGGGAGCAGGGGAGTATATTTCATCCTTCATCTTTCATCCTTCATCCTTCATCCTTTAACCTGGATCGTCTGGCTTATCGCCGGCATCGCCATGCTGTGGTGGCACACGCCCTTGTTTCCGCACCATTTTGTGGTGCTGCTGCCGCCGCTGATTTTGTTGGGGGCGGAGTTCATTAGTGAGAGTTTGAAGGAATTGTTGGAAGGCTGGAAGGCTGGAAGACTGGTTAGTTTCCAACCTTCCAACCTTCCAACCTTCCAATGGTGGCTCACTATATTCGCTTTAGTCTTAATGACTGCCGCCGCCTTCAACATCCCGGCGATGGTCAC
>CAZDMM010000425.1:0-6646 GCA_964505845.1 uncultured Caldilineaceae bacterium | reverse complement strand
CTCACAAAGGTTAGTGGACAACATTCTCACATAGGTTACTGGACAACACGCTTAAGTATCCGGCCTATACAACGTTGGGCCGTAACCTTAAAAGATGGCAGGGGTGATGAGAGAGAGAAGAACTACCGGCTGGTCGCCTCGATTTTCCAGGCGATGCCTGACCATTGACCGAAAATGAACGCTATCGCCAGGAGAAAGATCGAAGAATGTTTCACCATACCACAAACGCAAAACCCCTTGCAAAACATAACAAAATTCCTCACCGATGTGAGCGCGAATTTCATCGGTGGGTAAGGCTTTACGCGCCGGTAGAATTGTCATCAAAAAGGCTTCAATTGTCGCATGGGGAAATTTGGATGAGAGCAAGGAGTAGACAATTGAAGACCCTTCAAAATGAAACGACTCACGCTGATCGTGACGTACAATTTTGGCGGTGTGAATCGTCTCTGGAAAAAAATCGGCAATTCTGGTGCCCAGGGCCTGGGCAATGGCATCCAGCGTCACTACCGATGGCACAGCTCGATTCTGTTCAACATGCGAAAGAAAACCAGCCGTACAACCACTTCGATTGGCCAACTCTTCGAGGGTTAATTTTTTCTGCAAACGAAGTTGTTTGATCCGCTGGCCAATAGCCCGAATTGTTTTTTCCACAATATATGTTTTCTCTGAGTAAAAAAAGTATATTAGTATTTCATTATTTGTCAATAATGGCGAATTTCAATATTACCATCGGGGTAGACCCGGCGGCAGCCGCTTATTTGACAATCTGGGCGTGTGGAATATAGTTAGATTATGAAACTATTAGAAAAACTAAGTATTATCTGGGCAAAGACCCCCTCTTCTATCATACCGGAGTCAGATGAATCATATTTTCAAACTCACTTCTTTGGTAAAACCCTATTGGCGGCGCTCTGTACTGGCCCTGGTTTTGCTGACCAGCCTGGTCTTTTTAGACCTGGCTATTCCGCGCCTGGTTCAACGGATCATTGATCAAGGCATTGCCCGACAAAACCAACAGGTCGTCATCCAGACCGGGCTGCTGATGCTGGGTATCTCAGTGTTGAGCACGTTGGTCGCCATCGCCAACAACAACCTGTCGGTCCAGGTCGGCGAGAGCGTAGCCCGCGACCTGCGGGAGGCGCTTTTTCTCAAGATCCAGACCTTCTCGTTTGGCAATCTGGACCGCCTCCAGACCGGCCAACTGCTGGTGCGTCTCACCAGCGATACCAGCGCGGTCCAGCGCCTGGTGCAGATTTCGCTGCGCATCGGCACCCGCGCCCCGCTGCTGATGCTTGGCAGTCTAATCCTGATGTTTGTTACCAGCCGCAGCCTGGCGCTGACCATGCTGCCGCTCCTGTTGGTAACATCGGTGATCATCGTGTTCTTTGTGCTGAAGATGGAGCCGCTCTTTCGCTCGGTGCAGCAGAAGCTGGACAGGCTCAATACCGTTTTGCAGGAGAACGTGGCCGGGGTGCGGCTGATCAAAGCCTTTGTCCGGGCCGACTTTGAGGGCGAACGTTTTGAGGTTGCCAACGAGGCTTTTACCGGCCACTCCACCCAGGTTATGAAGTTTATGGCCACTATGACGCCGGTTCTGACCGGATGTGTGAACATCGGGATGGTCATTGTCGTTTGGGCCGGCGGGCTGGAGGCCATCCGGGGAGAGCTGACCGTAGGGCAAATTGTGGCCTTCACCAATTATCTTCTCACCACCATGACCCCGCTGGTGATGATGACCATGCTCTCCAACGTCTGGGCCAACGGCATCGCCTCGGCCAAGCGGGTCAATGAAGTGCTGGAGACAGTGTCAGAAGTCCAGGATAGGCCGGGGGCGGCGCCGCTCCCCAAAACTGCGCCGGGTCGGATCGTTTTTGAAAATGTTTCTTTTCACTACAACGGCCACAGCGATGAGCCGGTTTTGGCCGGCATCAATCTGGTGGCAGAGCCGGGGCAGACGGTGGCTATTTTAGGCGCTACCGGCGCCGGCAAATCCACCCTGGTCAATCTGGTCCCGCGTTTTTACGATGTCTCAGCCGGGCGGATTTTGATTGATGGATTGGACATTCGGCAGGTGCAGCAGGATTCTTTGCTGGCGCAGATTGCCATCGTGCCCCAGGAAACGGTGCTCTTTTCGGGGAGCGTGCGCGATAACATTCGCTACGGCGCGCCCGAGGCCAGCGACGAGGCGGTGGAGGCGGCGGCCAAAGTGGCCCAGGCCCACGACTTTATCCTGGCGCTGCCGCAGGGCTACGAGAGCCGCGTTGAAGAACGCGGGGTAAACCTGTCGGGCGGCCAAAAACAGCGCCTGGCCATCGCCAGGGCGCTGCTCACCCGGCCCAGGATTTTGATCCTTGACGACAGCACCAGCTCGGTGGATGTGGATACCGAAACCAGGATTCAAGAGGCGCTGGCAACAAATACACATCAGCACATCAGCCCTTCGGCTCCGCTCAGGACAAACCCTTCGGCTCCGCTCAGGACAAGCCTGGTGGTAGCGCAGCGCATCAGCACCGTTTTGAAAGCAGACAAGATCGTCGTCATTGACCAGGGTCGAATCGCCGCCGAGGGGACGCACCAGGAGTTGATGCAGTCCAGCCCGATTTACCGGGAAATCTATGACTCGCAGTTGGGGAATGGGTTTTCTCGCCCGGAATTTGGGCTTGGCCAACTGGAAGGGGAAAGAAGATGAGCAATCAATTTACCCACCACACAGCCGGCGATATTCGAGCCAGTATGCAGCCGCGGCGGCCGGCGGCCGTGGGCAGGATTGAGCAGGCCCGCAACTCGCGCCATGCCCTGGCCCGGCTGCTACCCTATCTCAAACCCTTTCGAACCGGTTTGGCGGTCGTATGCGGCTGTATCTTGATCTATACTATCCTGGGGCTGGTTGGGCCGTACTTGATGGGCCTGGCTATTGACCGGTTCATCGCGGTCAGGCAGGCAGCCGGGCTGGCGCCTATCGCCCTGTGGATGCTGGCGGTCTACCTGTTGAACAACCTGTTTCAGGCCCTGGCCGGTTGGCTCATGGCTGCCATCTCCCAGGATGCGCTGAAGCAGGTGCGCAAAGACCTGTTTACCCATTTGCAAACCCTGCCGCTCAACTTCTTCGATCACAACCCGGCTGGCGAACTGATGAGCCGCCTGACCAACGATATTGACGCCATCAACCAGGCCGTCTCGCAAAATGTCACCACCCTGCTGGCCAGCGTGCTGTCCCTGGTAGGGATTCTGGTGGCCATGTTCATCCTGGACCGCTGGCTGGCGCTGGCGTCGGTGCTGGTAGTGCCGATTATGTTCTGGTTTACCCAGTTTGTGGCCCGCTACACCCGGCGCGGGTTCCGGGATTTGCAGAAGCACCTGGGCGCACTGAACGGGGTGATGGAAGAGGCTATCAGCGGCCAAAAGGTGGTCAAAGCCTTCCGGCGCAACGACTCGGTCATTGTCGCTTTCCGCCGGCACAACCAGGAAGTTTTCCGGGCCGGCGTATCGGCCAACAGCTATGCCTTGCTGTTGATGCCCTTGACCAGCGTGCTGGGCAACTTTTTTGTGATCGTCCTGGCCGGCCTGGGCGGCTGGCTGGCCCTGCGGGGACTGGTCAGCGTGGGTATTATCTCCACCTTTATCATCTACGGCCAGAATTTCATTCAGCCCCTGCGCCAGTTGGCCAATATGTATAACGCTATTCAGGCCGCGCTGGCCGGGGCGGAGCGGATTTTTGAGATCATTGACATCCCCGCCGAGGTGGACGATGCCCCGGGCGCCGGGCCGCCAGCAGCCGTGCAAGGCTGGGTCCGCTTTGACCACGTTAATTTTGAGTACCAGCCCGGCACACCCATTATCAAAGATATGAGCCTGGAAGCCAAAGCCGGCGAAACCGTCGCCCTGGTGGGGCCGACCGGGGCCGGAAAAACAACCCTCATCAACCTGCTGACCCGCTTCTATGAGATCAGCGGTGGCCAGATCACCATTGACAGCACAGATATTCGCGCTATGAAGAAAGCCGATTTGCGCCGCCAATTGGGCCTGGTGCTGCAAGATACCTTCTTGTTTTCTGACACGGTGCTGGAAAACATCCGTTTTGGACGGCTGGATGCCACCGACGAAGAATGTATCCAGGCGGCCAAACTGGCCGAGGCCGATCATTTCATCCGGCAACTGCCGCAAGGCTACCAGACCCACCTGTCGGAACGGGCCAGCAATCTCAGCCAGGGCCAGCGACAGCTCCTGTCCATAGCCAGGGCCATCCTGGCCAATCCGCGCATTCTCATCCTGGATGAGGCCACCAGCAGTATTGATACCCGGACCGAAATCCGCATTCAAAAGGCGTTGTTGCGGTTGATGGAGGGCCGGACCAGCTTTGTCATCGCCCATCGCCTGAGTACCATCCGTGATGCCGACCAGGTGGTGGTCATCAACGAGGGCCGGATTATTGAACAGGGAACGCACCAGAGCCTGCTGGACCGGCGCGGTTTTTACCACCATTTGTACCTGAGCCAATTCAAAGGGCAGGCCATTTAAACAAACCGCTCTACCACCCGCGCCCAGGAACGATCTCATTAGCCAAAAGCCCTCTCACTTTTGGCTAGTTTTTTGGCTCAGAATTGAACTTGACACCCAAAGAAATGTGTGATATATTCTGTCCAAGTAATTTATACGTTTAAGCTTATACGCATAAGTTATTTTTTAAACCTTTTCCCACCCGACCCTATATTTTTAAGTCCGTACTTAATGGCCTGAGCCAAAAACCTCCGCAGATGATGCATAGGGATACGTCATCTGTTAGCATCCCTATGTTGGCCTACGGGTTTTCGGATAGGTGTTAAGAAGCCAAAGGTGGCAGCCCGTGAAACGCCCTACCCAAGTTGACGTGGCTCGCCTGGCCGGCGTCTCCACGGCCACGGTTTCGTATGTGGTCAACGGCCTGGCCGAAGGCCGGGTGCCCATCTCCGAGGAAACCCGCCAGCGGGTGCTGGAAGCCGTCCATGAACTCGGCTACGAGCCGGATGCCCGCGCCCAGGCCCTCCGGTCAGGCGATACCAAAACCATCGGCTTAATCATTCCCGACATCCGCAATCCTCACTTTTGGGAATATGCTGAGGGGGTTGAACAGGAAGCCCACGCTTCAGGTTATCATCTTTTGCTATCCAGCATTGCCCTCGACCTGGAGTATGGGGAAGACATCTTCAAGGACCTGTCACGCCGGCGTATTGACGGGCTGATTCTGGCCAGTTCTTTCATCGGGCAGTCGCAAGAAGCCAAAAAAATAATAATCCACCTGCTCAAACGCCGGCTCCCGGTTGTGGAAGTAAGTAATTATTATAATATTGATTGTGTTGTGTCTGATTATCGGGTTGCAACGGTTGAGGTGATGGCTCACTTACTGTCGTTACAGCACCGGCGAATTGGCTTGATTTACGGCGTGGCGCTGCCCGAGCTGGCCGAAGATCGCTTGCAGCCCTACCAGGAAAGTCTCCAGGCCGCCGGTCTGCCGGTTGACCCAGAGCTGATCGTCACCTGTGGCCCCACCATCGAGGATGGGTATCAGGCCGCCCTCCAGCTTTTACAACTCCCATCCCGTCCCACCGCTTTGATCGCTATCAATGACCTGCTCGCCCTGGGCGCGCTGCGAGCCGCCGCAGACCTGGGGCTGCATGTTCCCACCGACCTGTCACTGGTCGGTTACGACGATATTCCTATGGCCAAATACCAGATACCGCGCTTAACGACTGTTTCTAAAGATGCTGCCAGGTCGGGGCGAGAAGCGGTTAAGCTGCTCCTGGCTCGCCTGCGTGACCCCGACCGGCCCCGCCAAGAAATTCGAGTTATGCCTCGCTTCATTATTCGTGAATCCACCGGCCCTGCCCCATTTTGATGAAGTATGGCGGTGCAGCCCAGGCAGAAACAGGCTCAAGGAGGTGCAGATGGCAAAATTTTACGCATGAAGTTCTGGCAAAGGTTGAGGAAGATAAAAGTCTGGTGCGGCTATCCCGGATAAAAAAAGGAGATACCGGCTATCTTGGCGGACGGCGGTATCTCCCTGAGGCAGGCATAAGCAAATTTCCCCTGCACTTGCGTTGAGCACAGACGGTATTTGCCGGCCTTTTCCCATGATACAGAAGTTCCACCGCTTTGACAAACCTCTCAAAATCTCCGGTAGCCTGGCTCCACAATTTGGCTGGTTTATCTAAATAAATTATGAATTTTGATTTTCAAAAACAGTAATCATCGCTGGAAGATTGCAAGGCTGGAAGGCTGGATAAAGTGGTATCCAAGCTTCCATTCTTCCAGCCTTCCAAGCGCATTACCGGATTTGATCGTCAAAAACGATAATTAATTCTCACCAACACTTTTAAGGAGGAGCAAAATGAAAAAACAAACGATTTTACTGTTTATCCTGCTGGGCTTGAGCCTGATGCTGGCCGCTTGCGGGGCGCAGCCGCAGCAAGCCGCCGAACCCACTGCGGCTCCAGCCGAGCCAACCAAGGCCGCCGCCCCCACCGAAGCCCCGGCGGCAGCAGCCACCGAAGCCCAAGCAGCCGAACCCACCGAAGCCGCCGCCGCGGAAGCTGTCACGCTGACCTACCTGGTTGACGACAGCGAGGCCAACCAGGCTACGGCCAAAGCGCTTGCCGCGGCTTACATGGCG
>CAZDMM010000424.1:0-6646 GCA_964505845.1 uncultured Caldilineaceae bacterium | reverse complement strand
ATAACGAGTGGCGTCCATCGGTTACCTGCGTGCTGACCCTGGCGCTCAATCCTTACCAGGCTGAAACCGTGCCGTTGGTGCGCACCCGCGAACTGCGCACCGGCCAATCGGCCCAGCCGGCTCTGCGGCCTGAGTTGGTTGAGACCACCCAGCGCCACACCTGGACCATTGGCGGGCAGGTGCGCAGCGAGCAGCCGCTGGAAAACCTGCGTTTAACGCTGCTAGAGCGAGGATTGCAAGTGACCCTTCTATCCGAAGGTCGTTTTGCCATTGGCAATCTTCAAGCGGGGGATTATACCCTGGAGGTTGTGGCTGCCGGCCGCCAACCGCGGCGCTATCAAATTACCGTACCGGCGGCCGATTACGAATTTGAAATCTGAATGCAGGGGGATTTTTACCTGGCAGTAATGGAAAGGAGGTAACCGCAGCGCCGTTATTCTAGGTAGTTACGGCAAAAGCCAGGCGGTTTCAAAGGCTTGAAACGTTTGGCCGGAGCTAACATTAATTTCATCATATTCACACAATCACACACAGGAGGTAATAATGCCGGAGTACCTATCGCCAGGAGTTTACATTGAAGAAGTAGACCGTGGCCCCAAACCGATTGAAGGGGTGGGCACGGCCATGCCCGTTTTTGTTGGGTTTAGCGAGAAGGCCCAACTGGTCGAGCAAGTTGATGGCGAAACCATCACCAGTGATGTGATGGGCAAGCCTATGTTGGTAACCAACTGGACGCAGTATGTGGAGCGCTTTGGCAATTTTGTCGAAGGCGCGTACATGCCTCACGCTGTGTATGGCTATTTTATGAATGGCGGCAACCGCTGCTATGTATTGAGCGTTAAAACCATCCCCAAAGCACAAGCGGCCCTTTTGGGCAGCGACGGCAAGCCGCAGTTGGTGGTTAGAGCCAAGCAGGCCGGCTTTGACGGTTTGCGGCTGCGGGTTAAGGTAGACGCGCCCGAAGCGCCGGCCCCGGCCCTGCCGGCCCCGGCCGCTTCTCGGAAAGGCGCTCCCGACAAAAAGGATGAAGGCGATAAAGGCGGCGAGGGCGCGCCGCCGCCAGCCGAAGAAGCCCCGGCCGCTGCCCCCAGCGGCGGCGGCTCATTGCCGCCTTTTACCATTACCATTGAACGGCAAATGACCACCGGCGCCTGGCAGGCCAAAGAGGTTTTACGGGATGTGTCGCTGGTTGAGGTAGACACCGACGCCGGCAAAGAAGTGCGCTTTGCCTTCAAAAACAATAAAGCTTCGGAGTTGGTTGATTTTATCTTACCGGAAGGCAAAATCTCTTTGGCCAGAGTTTGGCCCCGCACCCAGGAGCAATCGCTCAAGATTGAGTCTAACCTGTTGACCCCGGCCAGCTACTCCGACTTTCAGGGTGATGTGATCGAGCGCACCGGCGTTGAGGGGCTGGAGGTGCTGGACGATGTCACCATGGTCTGCGTGCCGGATTTGATGACGCCCATGCCCGGCCAGTCGCTTGACTTGAATATGGTCAAGGCCGTGCAGACGCTCATCATCGGCCACTGCGAGCGCATGGGCGACCGGGTAGCTATCCTGGATTCTCCGCCCAACATGAATCCGCAGCAAATCAAGAAGTGGCGTATGGACACGGCCGGTTTTGATAGCAGCTATGCCGCCCTTTACTACCCCTGGATTCAAGTGATGGATCCGGTCAAAAATGCCCCAATCCTGGTGCCGCCGTGCGGCCACATGGCCGGGGTGTGGGCGCGCAGCGATAACACCCGCGGGGTGCATAAAGCGCCCGCCAACGAGGTGGTGCGCGGCGCCACCGGCCTGGCGGTTAACGTGACCAAAGGAGAGCAAGACACCTTAAACCCCAACGGCATTAACTGCATCCGGGCCTTCCCCGGCATGGGTATCCGGGTTTGGGGGGCGCGCACCCTCTCCAGCAATCCTTCCTGGCGCTATCTCAACGTGCGCCGGCTCTTCAACTACGTGGAAAAATCTATTGAGCGAGGCACCCAATGGGTGGTCTTTGAGCCGAATGATCCCTTCCTGTGGATGCGGGTGAAGCGTGATGTCTCCAGTTTCCTGGGAACGGTGTGGGGACAGGGGGCGTTGTTTGGAGCCACCCCCGACCAGGCCTTCTATGTTAAATGCGACGAGGAGCTTAACCCCGCGCCCATCCGCGATTTGGGGCAGTTGATCATTGAAATTGGGATGTGCCCGGTCAAACCCGCCGAGTTTGTCATCTTCCGTATCAGCCAGTGGGCTGGCCCCGGTTGATGAGTTTTGGTCAAGGGTGTGTTTTATAAGTTAGAGGTTAGAGATTAGAGAGTTGTTTTCTAATCTCCAATCTCTAGTCTCCGATTCACTAATCTCTATTTTTAAGGAGTACATAAAACTATGCCAAGTGTTGTTGATACCGCACGAGAAGATCCCCTGGTTGGGTTTCATTTTATGTTAGATGTCCAGGGGACGGTACAGGGTTACTTTACCGAAGTGAGCGGCATTGGCTCGGAAACAGAAGTTGCTGAACAGAAAGTGGTCAATGAAAAGGGGGTGCAGGTGGTGCTAAAAGTGCCGGGCCGCCTGAAATGGGGCGACATCACCCTCAAACGGGGACTGACCAGTAACCTGGAAATCTGGAACTGGCGCAAAATGATTGAGGATGGCAATGTCAAAGGGGCGCGCAAAAATGGTTCCATTATCATGTATGATCAATCCTTAAAACCGATTGCCCAATGGGACTTTAAAAACGCCTGGCCCTCCAAAGTTTCTGGCCCGTCGCCCAAATCTGACAGCAATGAGCTGACCGTTGAAGAGCTAACGCTGGTTCACGAATATATCACCCGGTCTAAATAGGCAGAAGCTAGGTCATGAGCCTGCAAACTGAGTTTGAGTTTATCTTACCCCGGGGTTATGTTGACCAAAACGGCAACCTACACCGGCATGGGGTGATGCGTCTGGCTACCGCTCTGGATGAAATTGCCCCGCTGCGCGATTTGCGCGTGCGGGGCAACCAGGCCTATCTGGTCATTATCCTGTTGTCGCGGGTAGTTACCAGGTTGGGCACTTTAACTGACATCAATACCAGCGTCATCGAAAATCTCTTTGCGGCCGACCTGGCCTACTTGCAGGCCTTCTATCGCCGCATTAATGAGGAAGGGACCAGTTTGATCCAGTTATCGTGCCCGGAATGCCAGGCAAAGTTTGAGGTAGACCTGGCCAATCTGGGGGGGTCGTAGGCTACCCCCTTGACCGCCTGAACGAGGAGGTAGCCTATATTGCCTATCATTTCCATTGGCCCAGAGCCGACATCCTGACCCTGGAACATGCCGAACGGCGGCAATGGGTCAAAGAAATTGCCAAAATTAACAGCAAACTTAATCAGGCGATGAAAAAATAGAGTTTTCAGGGAAATAGTTGTGAGATTAGAGATTGGAGATTAACCCTCTCCAATCTCTAATCTCCTTATGAAAGCCGGATAGCGGGAGCATCAGGTGGCCGAGGTGGAGCGAATCGAACCCAACTTAGCCTTTAGTTTTGCCATTGACCTGGAAGGCATCGTGGTAGGCTGGTTTACCCAGTGCAGCGGCCTCTCGATTGAGCGGGCCGTGATTCCTCGCCCGGAAGGCGGGGTGAACGATTATATCACCCAACTGCCTGGGCCGGTCAAATGGGCTAACCTCACCCTCAAGCGCGGGTTGGCCGGGCCGGAACTGTGGAATTGGTTTGACCAGGGGCGCTATGATGGGCAGGTCAAACGCCGCAAGGTGACGATTATCCTGTACCGGGTAGACCGGACGGAGGCGCAGCGGTGGGAGCTCCGTGACGCTGTCCCCGTTAAATGGTCTGTTTCTAACTTTAAATCTGACGATAACCAGGTTTTTCTGGAAAGCCTGGAACTGGCGTGCGGCGGCGGCGAGTCAGCCCAGACCGCCCAACGCGCCCTGGATACCCCTGAGAGTAGCCGGCAAACCCAAAAACCGGAGATCAACCGGGCCAACCTGGCCGAGGCGGTGTACCGGCTGCTCAAACAGGAACTGCGGATTGAGCAAGACCGCCTGGGCCGGCGTCATTTTTGGTAATCAACGTCAAGATAAAGCCATTTCCAAAGAAGTGTTCACGAACCTGTGGCACGCCACCGACAATGAAAATCTGGAGTGTCAAGGTGCACTTTGACACTCCAGAACGGTTATTTTCGAAGGAGGACAACTTGGCCAATCCCAATGGGGCCATTGAGCGGGTAGACCCTTTAGCGGGCTTTCGATTCGCCGTGATGATTAATGGGCTGCCCCAGGCCCTCTTTATGGAATGTAACGGCCTCAGCGCCGAGCGAAAAGTTGACCCTATCTCGCAGGGCGGCGTCAACGATTACATCTACCAGTTGCCGGGCCGTCTCTCCTACCCACGCGTTACCCTCAAACGCGGTATCGCCGATGACGGCTTATGGCAGTGGTTTTGCACCGGCTTGTATGATTGCAAAATCCAGCGCCGTGATGTCCAGATTATTCTGTACAATACCGACCGCAGCGTGCTGCGGCAGTGGAATCTGGCTCAGGCTTTTCCGGTCAAGTGGACCGGCCCCGATCTAAAAACCGACAGCGCCCAGATTGCCGTCGAAACTTTGGAACTGGTCCACCATGGCTTATCCATGGCGACCACCACCATAGGCTAATAGGGTAAAATGCAACAACCATCCGCCAACACCCCCCAACCCGATCAACCGGAACCGGCAGCAGCGCCTGATTTGGCCCAAACCCTCACGGCCAGGGCCGGTTGGGTTCAGCAAAGCGTATCGCCCTGGACACGGCGTTGGCTGCCCGCCGCAACCACGGGAACGGGCGGTGACAGGTATTCCCTTGCGCCGCAAGGCCGCATGGCTTTAACGCTGGCGCCCACCACCTCCATTTTGAGGCATGTGCAGCGAGCGGTGGAAACAGCCTCCCTGTGGCGGCTGGACACCGATACCATCCAGCCCTTGCGCTACGATCGCTTTGGGCGGGCCATTGTTGAGCGCTTCCCCGATACCAGCCAGCGCTTTCAAGCCCAGCCCGCCGAAGCCGGCCCGTCCGACCTGGTTTTGGCCGGAACCGGCGAAATTGAAGCCGAAGCCCAGCCCGCTGCCCAGCAGTCAGGCGGCTTCCAGCCCTTTGCCTCGCTGGCTGAATTTAAAGCGGCTCTGGCAGCCAAAGAGCGTGAAGCCGGCGCTGCCGCTCCTACCCAACCGCCCGCGCCGGCCAAACCTACCCCTCCCCCCGCCCCGACGGCAGCCAGTCCATTACCGTCGCCTCGCTCAACGCCGCCGCAGCTCCAACGCCTGCGCCAGCCCGGCCACCCGGCCCGCCCCTGGCCGCCGGGAACCCGGCCCCGCGCCAAAATTGAAGAGGTGACCCCTGCCGTCGAAACCGGGCCAAAAATTGGGCCGGAGGGAGAAGCTTTGTCGCTGGGGGAGGCAGCTTTGGAGGCTCCTGCTATTTTTGACGGCCAGCCGGGGAGCGCCTCCGAGCCAGACCAGGCGGAAGAACCGGCTTTAGTACAGCGCCGGCCTGCCTCACCAACCGGATCGGCCCCCACTCCAGCTCACCCTCCTTTAGGCCGGCCGGGAGCGGAGCCGCCGTCCAGGCCGGCCCCGGTGCAGCGCCAACCGGCCGCCGTGCAGGGTCAAAGTGAAGTTGGCGGCCCAACGCCAGGACGAGCGGCCTCAAGCCGGCCAGGATTACCTGAGGTTGAGGCCGGGCGGGTTGAGAGAGCGTCACCACTGCTGCCGGGGCAAACAAGCGAGGTGGTGCAGCCATCTAACCTGGCCGGGGTTGACGCGGAACCGCCACCCGCGTTTGAGCAAACCACGCCTCCGCCTCCACTATCGCTGCCCTCAGAAAGCCGGCCGCAGCAAGCCGAAAATTTGACCCCTCCCGGTGTGGACAGGGAAACACCGGCCGAGTCGCCATTGCCGGCCACGCCGGCCGGGTCATTGTCCTTGCTCCAAAGGCAGGCAGCAGCCGAGAAGCCGGCCCAGGCAGCCGCCGGGGGAGAAGGGCCGCCCGAATCCGGTGCAACCGGCGCAGCATCCAGCAGCGCCGCCCCGGCGAGTCGTCCCCCCAATTTGGGCCAGGAGCCGCCGGTGGACACTCCGGCCAGGACAGGGCCATTAGGGACGGCGGCCACAGCAGAGGCGTCAGAGGCGTTGCCCCTGAAATTTCAGCCAGCGCCGCCGGAGGCCCGGTCCCAACCCTCAGAGCCGGTACAGCGAGCGGCAGAGCCACCATCCGCGCCGCCGGCCAGCACTCAGAATCAACCCGAGCCGCCGGTAAAGGCGGGACAGGCTTCGCCGCCGGAAGCGAACCAGGCTAAGGCCACGTCTGCCCCACCTACCGCCGGAGCGGAGCCGCAGCCCTCAAAGGGCGAATCAACCTTGACCTTACCACCGGCCGGCCCGGCTGTCCCTCCGACCGTTGTGTCGCCTCCGGTACTGCCGTCGGCCCCAGAGGCGCTGACGCTGCCAAAATTGCCTCCTGTCACGCCGGAGTCATCGAAGCTGGTCGAATCGGCGGAGTCGCCATCAGAATCGCTGGCAGCGCCTGCGATAACGGTGCAGCGAGGCGTCGAGGTGGAGACGCCGCTGCGAGAACCCCGGCGGGTGGAGGAACCGTCTGCAACGAGCGAAAGGCCGTCCACC
>CAZDMM010000423.1:0-6663 GCA_964505845.1 uncultured Caldilineaceae bacterium | reverse complement strand
AGTTCGGCTTCCCGGGGGATGTCCTCACGGTGCAGGAGTTTTACGCGCACTTGAAACAGCGGTTGGCCTCAAGGCAGGAGGTTCACGAACCTGTAGCACATCACCAGCGCGAGGCGTGAAAATGTCATTGCGAGGGCGCAGCCCGAAGCAATCCCCGCCGCCAGCCTGGACGCTACGCGGCTTCGCCTGCGGCTCGCAGTGACATGAACCAAGCTATTTTCTTAGGAGTCATCATGAGCCTGCGGCACACCACCGACGATGAAAATCCCTCACCCCGTCGCTGACGCGACTCCCCTCTCCCACGCCAAAGGCGCGCAGAGCGGGGAGAGGGGTTGGGGGTGAGGGCTATTTTCGAAGGAGAGACGTAATGCCGGTTGGATACAGCATCTACGTAGAGACGCCCTCTACCTTGCACCAAAAAATTGACCCGCGCACCAAGCTGACGGCTCTGGTCGCCATCTTTATTCTGGCTTTGGAATTCAATCATCCCCTGGTGCTCGGTTTGCTAACCGTCGGGGTGTTGGCCGTAGGGGTTTGGGCCAAATTGTCCATAAAACGCTTTCAGCCCTTTTTGCTGGGCGCCAGCTGGTTTCTCTTCCTCGGCATTTTGATATGGCCGGCTTACATCAAACAAGGCTTGCCCCTGTTCACCATTTTTGGGCTGACCATCACCCTCGATGGCTTGCTCTTTGGGGTAGCGATGGGGCTGCGGGTGGCTCTGATGGTAGTCGCAGCCGGGGTGTGGATGATGTCCACCTCGCCCCAAAAGATGACCCTGGGCTTGTTAAAGATGGGGCTACCCTACAAAGCCGGCCTGGCGATGTCTACCTCCATTCGTTTTGTGCCGCTCATCAACGCCGAGCGCGCCACCATTATGGAAGCTCAACGGGCGCGTGGGCTACACATGGAACGAGGCAACCCTTTGGCCCGCGCCCGCAAATCCATCTCAGTGATTGGGCCGATGTTTCTCCGCGCCATAGACCTGGCCCAATCGCTGGCCATAGCGATGGACGCCCGCGGCTTTGGGGCGCGCGACACCCGCACCAGCATCATCCACATTGAACTGACCCAGATGGACAAGCTGATTATCGCCGCCTGTATTGTAGCCGTCGTGGGCGGCTTAGTCTTGCGCCTGCTTGGTATTGGGGTATTGATTGAGGGCTATTTGTGAGACGTGGTGCGTGGTGCCTGGTGCGTAAATGCTTTAACGGAACACGCACCACGCATCACGCAGCCTACTTTTTTAATGAAGATATGCGCACCCCCACCCTCTACACCATCGGCAACTTCACCATTGACGACATTGTCATGTGGCCCAGCGGCCAAAACTGGATGGGCCAGCCGGGGGGCAATGTCTTGTTCTCGGCGCTAGGCGCGCGAGTCTGGCTGGAGGAGGTCGGGCTGCTGGCGCGAGTCGGGCGCGATTATCCGCCGGAGCGCCTCCGGGAAATCGAGGCCCGCGGCCTGACTCTGGCTCTGTGCCCGGTGGAGGCTCCAACGATCCATGATTGGGCCTTGTATGAAGCCGACGGTGGCCGCCAATTCATCAATCATCTCAACTCCGGCAGCAATGTAACCATGACCATTCACCCGGAGGAGATTCTGGCCGAACATCTCGGCGGTCAAGCCTATCACCTCGCTCCCGTACCGGTAGACCAGCAAGCGACTCTGGTCAAACACCTCAAGCGGCCTGGCCGCCTCATCTCGGTTGACCCGCACGAACTCTGGATTAGCGGTTATGAGGCGCTCATTTACAGCATGCTGGCCGAGGTAGATTTCTTTTTACCCAGCCGGCTAGAAGCCCGGCTCCTGTACGGGGCCGACGCCCCGGAAGGGGCCGCCCGCGCCTTTGCTCAATTGGGGCCAAAAGCGGTGGTCATCAAACTGGGCGAAGACGGCTCGCTGGTTTATGACACCCTGCGGGAGCGGCTGGTGCATGTGCCGGTCTACCCGGCCCAGGTACAGGATACCACCGGCGCGGGCGACGCCTACTGCGGCGGCTTTTTGGCCGGCTACCTGCTCACCGGCGACCCGGTGGCGGCGGCTCAATACGGCACGGTTTCCGCTGCTTATGTGGTTGAAGCCATCGGTGCGCTGGCCACGCCGCGACCTACGTTGGCGGAGGCGCGGGAACGGTTAGGGGTTGTAATAGAAAAAACTCACTCAGGAAAGGCTTTATGGACTACACCAACATTGACTTAAAATGGCAAAATATGCTGGCCGGCATCGAAGCCCAGGTACCCTTTATCCGCGACAGCCCGCAGGCCGTTTATGAACAGGTGCGAGAAAAATTGGCCCTCACCCGGCTGCCGGCGCGGGTCTACCTGACCGGCTGCGGCGACTCCTGGTACTGCGGCCTGGCTACCCGGCTGGCCTTTGAATCTTGGGCCGGCGTGCCCACCGAGGCGCTGCAAGCCCTGGAATTCTCTCGCTACTACTGCCTCTATGCCCCCCCAGACTCGCTGGTGGTGGGCATCTCCAACTCTGGCCGGGTTTCCCGCACCGTAGAGGCGATGAAGCGCGCCCGCAGCCGCGGGATGAAAACCATCGCCGGAACCAGCACCCTGGACAGCCAGATTGCGCAGGAGTCTGACCTGGCCATTGACCTGGGTTACGCCGAGCGCCGCTTCGCGCCCGGTACGTCATCCTACATGGCTTCGATGCTGCTGCAATACTGCATCGCCCTCCACCTGGCCGAGGCCGGCGGGCGGATGACGCCGACCCAGATCAAGGCCAAGTTGGACGAAATCGCCGGCCTGGCCGGCGGTATGCAGCAAACCATTGAGGCGGCCAGGCCCATTTTGGAGGAGTTGGGTCAACAGGCCGGGTTGAACGACAAGCTTATCTTCATCGGCGGCGGGCCAAACTATGGCACAGCCTTTTTCTCGATGGCCAAGATTTTTGAGGCGGCCCGCGTCCATGCCGCCGGGCAAGAGTTGGAGGAGTGGGCCCACGAGCAGTACTTTGTCACCGGGCCGGATACCTACACCTTTGTCATCGCTCCGCCGGGCGCCAGTGTGGACCGCGCCCGTGAGCAGCTTTGGGCGGCCAACCAGATGGGCAGCACCACCGTTACCCTGTGTGATCCCGCTGATACGGAAACGGCCCAACTGGCCCGCGTGGTCGTGCCGGTTTATGGGGGACAGGATGAGGCTCTTTCGCCGCTGGCGTACTGCATTCCCGGCGAACTGTTTGCCTTCTATTATGCCGTATCGAAAAACTTAAAGATGCTTGGCTTCGATAATCCCAGAGTTAAAGAGGTCAACTTCCAGCAGATTTTCCACAGCCAGATTGTGGGGTTGTAGTTCAGCCGATTAGCCGGATACCAAACTTTTCTTGGCGGGGATTAGGGGATTTGGAGATTTTTAAAAGATTTTATCCCCGTCAGTAGACACCAATTTTTAACTCGCGCAGAGCCGCAAAGTCGCAAAGAAACAAGTAAAAAACTTAGCGCCTCTGCGTCTCTGCGGGAGAATTTGGATCTAATGAGCCTTGTTAATAGGATGCATAGCTGTATAAGACTATGAAGCTTAAAGATAGAATCGCTCTCATTACCGGCGGCGCGATGGGCATCGGCGCGGCGACGGCGCGGCTATTTGCGGCGGAAGGCGCCGCGGTTGTCATCGGCGATGTGGCAGATGAAGCGGGCCGGCGCCTGGTTGGCTCCCTGACCGCTGCTCGTGGGCAGGCCGCTTATGTCCACACGGATGTATGCCACCCCGCCGAAGTCGAGGCGCTGGTCAGAGGGACGGTTGAAGCCTTTGGGGGGCTGGATATCCTGGTCAACAATGCCGGGATTGCGCTGGCCAAATCTACCACAAACACCAGCCTTGAAGAGTGGGAGCGGGTGTTAAGCATTAACCTGACCGGGCCGTGGCTGTGCGCCAAAGCGGCCATTCCGGTGATGAGGCAACGAGGTGGCGGAGTTATTGTGAATGTGGCTTCCAATGCCGGCTTGGTTGGATTTCCCAACCTGGCAGCTTACTGCGCCTCCAAAGGTGGGCTGGTTCAACTGACCAGAGCCATGGCCCTGGACTGCGCGCCCCATCATATCCGGGTGAATGCCATTTGCCCCGGCCACACCCGCACCCCGATGGGAGATAGTTTTGTAGCCGCCCAGGCTGACCCGGCCGCTTTCGTTAAGGAGTTTATCAATGTGCAGCATCCCATCGGGCGCATGGCCGAGGCTGAAGAGGTCGCCCGCGCCATTCTCTTCCTGGCCTCAGCCGACTCCTCCTTTGTTACTGGCTCCATCCTGGCCGCCGATGGCGGCTACACCGCAAGATGAGACAATTTAAGATTTACGATTTACGATTTTGGATTTACGATTTACGATTTCAGATTTAATCGTAAATCGTAAATCGTAAATGGAGGAAGGGATGGCTAGACTTGCTAACAAAGTTGCCATAATCACCGGCGCGGCTTCCGGCATTGGCCGGGCGACGGCGCTGCTCTTTGCCCGCGAAGGGGCCAGGGTGGTGGTGGCTGATATTCGGGAGAGTTCCCGGCTGGAGAGCGAGACCCCGCCCACGGTCGAGGCCATCCGGGCGGCCGGCGGTGAAGCTCTCTTTGTCAAAACGGATGTGACCCAACGCAGCCAGGTAGAGGCTGCGGTGGACGAAACTCTGCGGCATTTTGGCCGGGTGGACATTCTGGTTAACAGCGCCGGTGTTTTCATCCGCAATCCCATTACCGAAGTCTCGGATGAGGAGTGGGAGGGAGTGATGAACCTGAATCTGCGCGGTTACTTTTACACCTGCCGCCGGGTCATCCCGGAAATGCTCAAACAGGGCGGCGGCAAGATTGTCAATATCTCCTCGATTCATGGCCTGCGCGGCACGGCCACAGCCACCACTTACTGCGCCAGCAAAGGCGCGGTCGAGAACTTGACCCGCCAGTTGGCGGTGGAATATGGCCGGCAGAATATCTATGTCAATGCTATCGCTCCCGGTACCATCAAAACGGCCATGTCCAAACCCTTTCGGGAAAACCCGGCTATCCTGGCCGATTATCACATGCACACCTTGCTCCCCCGCCTGGGCGAGCCGGAGGATGTAGCCAACTGCGCCCTTTTCCTGGCCTCCGCCGAGTCCGATTTTGTTCACGGTCACACCCTGGTGTGTGATGGCGGCTGGACAATTTGGTAAACGACCGCTGACAGCGGACCGCCGACCGCCGGAACAAGGCTCTGGCAGTCCTCGGTAAGTGGTCAGCGGTCATATACAAAGGCCTCTCTTATGACCAAAGAACGCTCGATGGTGCTGGTCAAACCGCGCCACATGGAAATGCGCGAATTCGACATCCCCAGCATTGACGACGACTCCTTTCTCCTGCGGGTCAACCTGGTTTCCATTTGCGGCGGCGACCCTATTGAATACGAGGGCCGCAATATCAAGGCCCACTACCCCATGATTTTGGGCCATGAGATGGTCGGGACGATTGAGCGCATTGGCGATGGGGCGGCCTGGCGTTACGGCGTGGCGCTGGGCGACCGGGTGAACGTGGAGCCGTACATCCTGTGCGGCCGGTGCGAATACTGTTTGAGCGGCTACTATCAGTTTTGCGTTAACTCCAAAATCTACGGGGTCAACATGAGCTGTGAGACGCCGCCGCATTTGTGGGGCGCTTACGGCCAATATATGTACGGCGCGCCCGGCTCCAAAGTTCACAAAATTGACCCCAGCGTGCCGGATGAAGCGGCGGCGCTGGCCTCGGTGTTGGGCAATGGGGTGCGCTGGATTCGTACCAAAGCCCAGGTCAAATTCGGCGAGGCGGTAGTAATTTTGGGCGCGGGTGCGCAGGGGTTGGCGACGGTCATTGCCGCCCGTGAGGCCGGCGCCGACCCTATCATTGTGGTGGGGCGGGAGGCGAATCCCCTCAAATGGGAACTGGCTCACGAATTCGGAGCGCATTATTTGATTAATTTGGACGAGGAGGCCGACCCGCTGGCCCAGGTTCGCCAGTTTACCGCCGGCCGGCTGGCCGATGTGGTGGTCGAGTGTACCGGCGCGGAGGCGATGATGCAGTTGGGGCTGGAGTTGATTCGACCTGTGGGCCGCTACGTGATGATCGGCACCACCGGCTTCAGCCCGCGCTCACTCCTGACCGATTGGGTCGTTTTTAAAGAAATCCAGATTTTGGGCGGCCTGGGCCAGAGTTGGGATACCGAGGCGGCGGTAAAAATTATCAACAGCCGCAAATATCCCATCGAGAAAATGGTGACGCACATTTTTCCGTTAGCGGAGGCCGAGGAAGCCCTGAAATTTTTTGTGAACCAACCCGACCAAACCGTGCGGGTGGCGATAAAGCCGTAGCACAGAGAACAGAGGTTTACCAATGAACGCAGTCAATCTCGCGGAAAAACTCTCAACCTTCACGGAACATTGGCAGCCCAGAACGGTAGAGCAGTTCAACGGCCACGATCTTATGGTCGTCAAAGTCAAAGGCGAGTTTGTCTGGCACGCGCACGAGCATACCGACGACTTCTTCCTCGTCCTCAAAGGCCGCCTGACCATTCAAATGCGCGAGGGCAATGTCACGCTTGGCCCCGGTGAACTGTTTGTCGTACCCAGAGGTGTTGAGCACTGCCCGGTGGCCGAAGAAGAGACGCACCTGCTCCTGATCGAGCCTACCGGCTCGCCCAATACGGGCAATCCGGAAACC
>CAZDMM010000422.1:0-6676 GCA_964505845.1 uncultured Caldilineaceae bacterium | reverse complement strand
TCTGGTAGAAGGTCTTGGGCCGCACGGTTCCTCGCGGTGGGATGCGCTGCGGCCGCGCCCCCAGCAGGTTGGCCGCCAGCACGTAGAGCTGCGTCGCCTCGTTAATAGATTCGATCGTGTCCTGCCGGAAGAGACTGTCCCCCCAGGCGATCAGGTTATCGAGATATTTCATGACGACGCAATATTGATAGGCCAGATGTCTGGTGCGGGCGACGGCGTGCGGCTGGAACGGCCTGCGTCTGATCTCCTCGTAGCCGGCCAGAATCTCCTCCTTGTCGTCGCGTTCGGACCTGGTACACTCGGCGTCGGGTTTGCTCAACAGCGCCAGCAGCTCGTCAACCTGGGCAACATCGCTGGGTTGCCGGAAACGCAGAAACTTCCAGTAACGCTGCGGCGGGTCATAAGCAAGATCGTTGCAGGTCGGGTCAAAGATGTAATGGAACCAGCGCTGGGCCTCGGCGAAGCGCTGGTTCTTGCTGAGATGCACGGCGATAGTGAGCGGGATATGAAAGAACAGCTCCCAATTGTAATTTGCATACGGCCCACCCACGCTGAGATCGATTTGCTTGGGATAGTATTCTACTTGGCTTTCCCCATCCAGGTCTTTAAGATATGATTCTCTAAAGAAATCCTCCTTGAGATCTTCCAGGAAGCTCGGATCAAGCATCCCCGGCAGTGACTCCTTGTTAAGTTTGCCGATCAGCTCGCCCACAAATGGATGAAAAAAGTTCTCAAACTTGTAAGGCAATTGAGTTACCTGGCCGCCATCTATTATGGCGTCATCCAGGGAAGCGATGTCCAGAGCACCATGATTCTTATTCTGAGTGGCCATCTTCTTTGTCCTCCTGACACTAATGTTGGCTGATACCTTCCAGGACGCCCGCCAGACCGATCTCACTTTCGCCATAACGTACTGCGCCCGTGATTCCGATACCCTTGTTGATGTAGGCATCCTCCGTGACAAAGCGCTCGATCAGGACAGGGTCGGTTACACCCATACCTGGCGCTTGGGCAGCCGGACCAGGCTCCTTGGGCGGGGGCTGCAGGTGCGGATCCACTCCGACGACCAGCAGGGGAAACTCGGGGGTCTGCTCACCCATTGGGGAGATAGCCCAACCGTAGATGTTCCACAAGGGAATCGGTACGAGTAGCCCTGTTGTGGTAACATAGAAGACATGGCGGCTGTCTTCGAAGAAGAATGGTGCATCCTGATAACTCTGCAGTAGGTGCAGTGGCTGGACAACAGTGAACGAGATCGGAGCCGTCAGTACATCACGATCCAAATATATATCGTCACCAATGTAGTCAGATATCCGGAGGATGTGGCCTACGCGCTTCACCTCGTGGTTAGAGAAAGGCCGGTCCCACCCCGCAGATTGGTCATGCACCGGGAGGCTATGGCTGTTGTAGAGCCGGAACCACGAAGTTTTGATGCCACTGCCATAGATATACACTAGGAGATCATCGTCCGGTACGGCACCGAGTTTGAGTGTTGAGCGGTCAAAAGCTTCCTCCCCAGTAGGAACGAACTGACCCAATTCCCTGGGCTTATTGACATCCGATGTCCTGGTTGGCTGCCACTTGCCGTTGTAATACTCGCTCCAGCACAGTACCGCCTGCACCGTAACCTTGGCGGTTGTCCTCGCTTCTTTTGCGGCATTCTTTTTGATGTCCGTCATCTTGAGTTCAGCAAGTTTTTTTTCTTTACCATTTCCATTTTCTTCGTCCGTTAGATGTTCAGTAGAGGGTTCTTGGGGCAAGTCCAATGGCGCCTCCTTCAGAATCCTCAACCAGAACAGAAACAGCCGATCTTTCCAGACCACCGGGATCACCGGGTTGTCCTCGATATCGAGCTTGATCTGCTCCCACGGCGTCCAGCCCGAAGGCTCACGCCGGCGATAGTAGTACTTGCGGTTGGCCCCGGCGGTTCGGGCGACGAGGTGGACGACGCCGTTGTTCTGGCCAGTGTCTGGCTCTATGTAGTACATTCCGCAGGGCTCGAGTTTGGCGACTTCGTCCAACTTGGAGAGGTAGTTGAGCAAGGCCACGGCCGCTCGGTCCTCGGTGATGTCACCCTGTAACAGCTCGCTCATGGTTTCTTTGAAGAAGGGCGATTGGTCGTCGCGCAGTTCAGGCTCCAGCCAATTCTCCGGGTAAAGAAAGACCTTGCGGTTGGCTTCCCAGACGCGGTAGCGCTTCATCCAGGCCCACTGTTGGGCGTTAATGGATGACGGTGCGACATCTCGCTCGAGATCCATCAAGCAGCGCTCGATGAAGAGCTGCACCGACGACAGGGCATGGCGTACGCGCGAGGTCTGCATGCACGGGTCCATCTGGACATCCATCAAGAAATACTCAAAGAGCTTATCCGGCGTGTCAATATGCGCCGATTTAGGATGAGCGCGCATTTGGTGGAGGATGTAGGCAACCAGGGCATCGCGCTGCAGACCGCGCATCTCGTCGTTGATCGGCCTCAAGACCTGCATCCAGTCGCTTTCGTCGTAGCGGGCGCGTAGCGCGCTCTGCAAATCGCGCACCGTAGCGGCGTTCGGGTCATTGGTGGCGGCCCGGATTAGGGCGGCTGCCGGGATGCCCAGCTTTTTCACCAGCCCGTAGGCATGGTAAATACGGTTGAATGTGTTCACATCCTTCAACGCGCTACGGTCTGCTACCACCTCCAGTCCCTCTTGCGCGGTTTTTCCGAACCGGATCAGCAAGTCGGGGAGAGACGTCGACTCCCAGCGGGTGAGCGCCAGGAGCAGATGATCGCCGCTCTGGGTCTTGGAGTCCGGATCCTTGAGCACGGTCAGCAGCCGCTCGACATCGGGTGCGAGCGCGGCCTTCATGTGGGCAAAATCGAGCAGCGTGGTCAAAACCTTTAGCAGCGCCGTCGCTGTATTATCGTCTGCGCTGCCTATCACCGGCAGGCTGTTCAGCCAGCCGTGATCAGCGATCTTGTAATCATCGTGCCCGGCAAAGTGGGCGATTTCATGGGCCGTCAGCTTGAGTGCCCCTGCCAGCGAAGCGGCCTTGAGGAAGCGGACATAAACAGTGCCCAGGTGGTCCGTCAGGGTGGCGCTGTAGAGGTAGCATGGCGGGATGATCTCCCAGCCACGGCCGGTGGTTTGCCACTGCACCCGCAGGGTCTCCCTGACGTTCTCCACCTGGAGGCAAACGGCATACAGCTTCCCAGCACGCCACTCGATGGGGTCACGGTTACTCCAGACATTGCCGTTTGGTTCCAGAGCGACCGGCACACCGTCAAGGGTCAGGGTCACTACCGCACCCGCATCTGCCTCGAGACGAATATTGTAGAACCCGTTTTCTGGCGCTTCGAGGTAGCCTGTCCAGACCCCGGAGATGGCATGGGCCGGGTTGTTGGGGTTTGAGGGCAGCCTATTGTCCCCAGAAACGGAATAGTCGAGATTGGCTTCGGCATCGGCATCGCTGATACGAACCATTTCGTCGGTTGCTGGGTCGCGGAAGAAAAACTGCGCCGAAAGGCCGGCCTGCTCGATCGCAGTGAGGTCGTCGAGCGCGGGGCGCATACCGTAACTTATTTCATTAAGCTGAACGATTTCGAGATTTGTCAGGTCGTCGGGTGCGGGGCCCAACGCATGCAGTATATTGGCATCGTAGAGCAGGGCATTGGCGAAACTGATGTCAGACTTTGCCGCCGCGCTGATGGACTGCAATGCTTGCTGGCGCTGGCGGCGGTGCTTCAACTCCGGTAAAAAGTTCGCCAACAGATCAGATCGCTTCTGCTCGGCCGGGTCACTGGATGCAACATAGGCATTATGGAGCAGCAACAGTTCAGGGTAGCGGCTAAAGAACGGCTCGATAACATTTCGGTTCTCCTCATAGAGACCGGCCACTGCATCCAGAAATAATTGCGTCACTCCGGCCACATTCTGGAGTGCGTCGAGAGTAGTTTCGTCCAGGACGCCGGTAAACGAGAGCCGCTTGCGAAAATCGTCATAGGCGATACGCCCCGGCGCGGCAGCCAGGATCTCCGGCTCTAATGTGGCCTGACTATGGTCATAGGCTACGTCGGTGACGAGGGTATTGTTCAAAAGGGCGAAAAAGAGGTCGGTGGCCTCGTTGCCATAGACCAGCGCCATTCGCGTCCGGGCAATCTGGCCCTCCGGGTCGCCGGTGAAGGCGAACTCGCTTTCGATCACGGCAAAACCGGCGCGTAGGATGCGGGCGAATTGGGTCATCTCGTCTGCGCCAGGCGCAGACTTGCCGCTAATATCCCGATTCCAGATGAGGTATAGCGCCTGGACCGGCTTCAGCGCTGCCGCCCGTAGGCGGTCAACGAAATTGATGAGGCGCAGAATGGGCGGATCCGGCGCGTCGGGCGCAGCAAACGGATCAATGCCCGTGACCTGCATCAGCAGTAAAAGCTCGCGGACGCTGAGCTTGAGTTTGCGCGCCAGCCAGCCCCGCCGAAAGACCTGGCTGATGTTTTCGGTGCGAAGAAGACTCGCTATTGACGCGCGTTCCGCATTGTCAGGCACGTGCCCGAGGAGATCCTCTAGTTCCTGATCTGTAGGCGCATAGCCCAGGGGCGTATCCTCACCGTAACGGAGCGCGGCGGCAATTTCACCAAACTCCTCACCCGTCAGTTGGAATGCAGCGCGTAGGGTCTCCGCATGGGTTAACAGGTTTGCCTCAGCGTCTGTCAGGAACTCGCCGTAGCCGTTGTCCGCAAAGGCAGGCGTCTGCTTCTGGAGCGCCGGCGTAAACATCTGCCGGTAAAGGGAGTTGGCTCCGTGTGTATCAGTGGGCGCAAAACAAGCCAGCAATGGGAGCAGGTCCTTGTTCGGTTTGAGCTTGAGTGCATCTATCAGGCGCTTGATTACCCCTAAGCGAGGCAGCAGGATGAGGAAACCGGCATCGAGCTTTTCCAATTTCACCGCGTCGGTACCGTGCAGAGTCGGGATCTGGTTTACAGGGTAAAGTGTCGTGATCGCCTTGTCCGTCTGCTCAATGGTCCAGCCCAGTTTCTTCCAGAGCCGGATGAGGCGGATCAGACGTATAAACTCGAAGGCCCTCAACTGGTTGGCATCGTTCTCAGGGTTGGCGTAACGGAGTTCCAACGAGTCGAAGCTGCACAAATCCTCTTCTTCCGTTGGGTTCGCGATCGTAATCAAGCTCATGATGTTCGCATAATTCGCATCGTTCTTCACCCAGGCTGTGATATCACCGTCATATTGGGTGGCATCGAGGCCCTCAGGCAGCAAATCATCGAAGGCATCGTCGGTGATCGCGCCATCCTTGAGCGCCTTCAAGGTGGTGAACGGCACGCCTAACTTTTCTAGTTTTGGAATCAGCGTGGAGTGCGGGTTGACAAACCGGGTATTGAGGAGCTCCAGCAGATCCTCGTAGGTGATGCCGACCCGGCGGCAGAATGACCTGGCATTATCGAGCGCCTTTCGCACAGCTTGTTCAGATATGGCCGGGTCGAAGCCGTAGAGCATCTTTACGGTGAGCATGGCGTCAGTTTTGTCGTTGGTTAGCTCGCGTCGAGTCAAGAGGGTATACTCGGCGCGGGAGAGGCGAAGCTCCTCCATTAGAATATCGCGCCAGCCGTACCCGTTCGCATTCGCCCGCTCCAAATTATCATCCTTACACAGCGACTCCATCACCTCAGGCAGCGGGACCTCAAACTTGTCGAAATAGCGGCGTAGGTTTTCTAGCGGCTGGTGGAACGGCAGCGGAGGCGGGAAATGCGCCCCGGCCAGGGTCGTGTACGCCGCATCACTGACAAACTGTGGGCTTGCCAGCAATTCCTCAGGCTTTGCTTCGCCATCCGTGGTGTGCCCGGTGTAATTGGCGAGCGAGAGATTACTGGAGACAAAGTACTCCAGCGTCTCGTTGACCAGATCAATGTACGGCAGCGGGGTATTGGTGTTCTCGCAAGTTAGCGGGAGATGCTGAATATCCGGGCGGCGATCGAGCAGAACCTGCAAAGGTGTGTCTTTGGCGTCGGGCGGGTCCAGAAACAACAACAGATCAACCAGATAGGCCGCCGGACTAAGGATGGAACGGCAGTGCTCACAGGTGCAGTAGTCCATCTCGCCGAAGAGGCTTTCCAGGGTGGCGTAGGCGATGACATCTTTCACGTTGGCTGGAGGCTTTGGCTGGGGGTTCACGATGTGCGGATCGCTGTGGCTGCCGATCCCCGGGGCGACACCGGCGGTGAGATAGGCAGTGGCGATGTTCAGGACGGCGTTATGCACTTGCTCGGCCTTGGCATAGGTCAACCTGGTTACTTTTTCACCGCCGAGTTCATCCTGAAACGTCTGGACGAACCGGTCCCGGTCATAACGGACGACCTTGTAGGCCGAATCAAGCCCTTTCCTCAGCAGCGCATTCATCGCTTCATCGGTCGGGGTGATTTGATAGACGCGCTGGATACGGGTAATCTCTTTGACCACCTCCGGTTTCTCCTGGATATTGTTGCGAGCAACGTACTGTTCAACCGGCTGCATCCCAATCTCAAACCGGTCTTGGTGCTCCATCAGGAAAGTGTAAACCTGGTCGGCCAGTCCATCCACCAGGGGAGTCTCCACCGGTTGCTCCACCACGACATGGAGTTGGAATTTGGCCGGCCCGTCCGTCAGGGGAGTCTCCCCATTCTTGACCATCTGGGCTACCACAGCGGTTGGGT
>CAZDMM010000421.1:0-6699 GCA_964505845.1 uncultured Caldilineaceae bacterium | reverse complement strand
TTACACCAGTGGTGACTTCCAACTGCCGCCTTGGTTTGCCTGATGAGACGATGAGCTGTAAAGCGAGGAGGCGGAGTCCGACTTCGCCTCCTCAGAAAATAACCTTTTGTGCAAAAGCTGCAGCTTTTGCACTCCAACCGCTGTTCACTGCGCATAAGGTGTTGGGTATGGCAGCAATTTTTGAGTGTGAAAGGGTCAGCAAAGCCTACGGTGGCTTGTTGGCCGTAAAGGATGTTTCATTCAGCGTCGAACCCGGCGAATTTTTTGCCATTGTGGGGCCGAACGGGGCCGGCAAAACCACCCTGTTCGATACTATCTCCGCGATTTCCCCGGCCACGGGCGGCAAAATTCGCTTCAATGGCCATGAAATCCAGGGACTGCGCCCCGACCGCATTTGTCGTTTGGGTATCGCCCGCACCTTTCAAACCACGGTCAGCTTTGAAACCCAAACGGTGTTGACCAATGTTTTAGTGGGCAGTGTGTTGGGTTTGCAAGGCAGCAGCGGCAACCCAACCCTCTGGTTTAAACACGAGGCGATTGAGGCGGCTTTGGATGCGCTGGAGTTTTGCGGTTTGCTCGACAAACAAGGCGCGACCATTGCCAGCCTCTCGGTGTTTGAGCGCAAACGCTTGATGCTGGCCACAGCCCTGGCTACCCGGCCCAAGCTGCTCTTGCTGGATGAGCCGGTGGGCGGTTTGAATCGCTCTGAGCGGGAAGAGATGGTAGAACTGGCCCGCAAAATCAATGAAACCGGTATCACCGTATTGATGATTGAGCATATTATGAAAGTGGTGCAGGCACTGGCCACTCGCATGCAGGTGCTGCATCACGGTGAAACTATTGCCGAAGGGCCGCCCTCTGAGGTTTTACGCAATGAACGGGTGATTGAGGTTTACCTGGGAGGCAAAAAACGGCGGCAGCACCAGGAGAGCCAGCAGGGGGTCATTGATGCTGAAAATAACTGATCTGCACGCCGGGTATGGCGGCTCCGAGGTATTACATTCAATTTCGCTGCGGGTTGAAGAGGGGGAGGCGGTGGTGATTCTTGGCCCTAATGGGCACGGCAAAACTACCCTGCTGCGGGCCATTTCCGGTTTAATTCAACCCACCGGCGGAAGCGTGGAATTAGACGGCAAGGTGATCTCCAATCTCCCCGCCGAAAAAATTGTGGCAACCGGGGTCACGCACATTCCGCAGGGCGACCTGGTCTTCCCGGAGATGACGGTTTTGGAAAATCTCTTGATGGGGGCCTATCGTTCGGCGGCCTGGCCGGAGCGCAAACAAAAATTGGAGCGCGTGTTTCAACTCTTCCCGGTGCTGGGGCAGCGAAAAAACCAGTTGGCGCGCAGCCTGTCTGGCGGCGAGCGGCGTATGCTGGCCCTGGGGCGCGGCCTGATGGGCAAAGCCCGTATTTTGATGATTGATGAGCCTTCGCTGGGGCTGGCCCCTCTGATCATTGAAAATCTGTATGAAACCATCAAAGAAGTCAATCAAAGCGGCATGACCGTGCTCTTGGTGGATGAAAACGCCGATCATATTGCCGGTTTAGCCCACCGGGTTTACCTGCTGGAGTCTGGCGTGCTGGTGCGTGAAGGCACAGCCGCTGACATGCTGCGGGATGAGGCGCTGCTGGCCGCGTATTTGGGATAAATTGTGAATTGTGAATGAATCAAGAGTCATTAATTATTCATAATTGACTATTCACAATTCACAATTTTCTCGGTTATGAGGAGAATAGGGTATGGAAAAATTGTTCCAGGCAATCTACGGCGGTTTGCTCAACGGTTCAGTTTACGGTTTAATGGCCCTGGGACTCACCTTAATTTGGGGTTCCTTGCGCATGCTCAACCTGGCGCATGGCTCGTTATATTTGGTGGGAGCCTTTGTGGCCTGGTCGGCCTTGAACCAGTTGAAGCTGCCCATGCTGCCGGCCTTTGTGCTGGCGATTTTGGGCGCGGCGGCGGTGGGTTTTTTAATGCAAACCTTGCTGCTCAACCCTATTCTGGGCAAACCCGGTTGGGATAGCGCCTCGCTGATTGCTACGGTCGGCGCCTCGATTACGCTGGAGAGCCTGGCTTTGTTAATGTATGGGGCCAGGGTTAAGCAAATGCCCCTGGTATTTAAAGGGCAAACCAAAATCGGGACGGTGCTGATTAGCCATCAAGGCTTGTTAATTATTGGCATTGCCATTTTATCCTTAATTTTGTTGAGTCTCTTCTTGCGCAGTTCACGCTATGGCATGGCTATTCGGGCTGTTTCACAACAAATGGATGCCGCCCGGCTGATGGGTATTCCCACCCGCACCGTCTTTATCATCGTGATGTGCATCAGCGCGGCCCTGGCCGGTCTGGCCGGGGTGCTGTTATCCTCGATTTTCTTTTTATCCCCTTCCTCCGGTTTTAACCCCATGGTGAAGGCCCTGGTAGTGACCATTTTTGGCGGTTTGGGGAGCGTTAAAGGAACCATTTGGGCCGCCTACATCATTGGCCTGCTGGAGGCATTTTTACAGGTGTACATGGGGGCCAGTTGGGCCTTACCTGGCCTCTTTTTGTTTATGATTGTGATGTTAATTGTGCGTCCTAATGGCCTCTTTGGGCTGGGGGAGATGCAGCGACTATGACTCAACAGGCAGAATCCATACGCTTACAACGGGTGGGGCAGCCCGCTCAGGCGCGATTGCAGTGGGCGGCCGGCCCGTGGGCTAAACTTAATCCCCTCTATTTTACAATTACCATCCTGGTAGTTCTGGCTTTGCCCTGGCTCATTGCCCAGATGAGTGGGGGTGGTTTTATTTTGCACTTGATCATCCTCTTCTTTGGGTGGGGCATGGTGGTGCAGTGCTGGAATTTGATTATGGGTGTGTCCGGCATTTATTCCTTTGGGCAGGTGGCCCTATTCGCCGTCGGCGGCTGGACTACCGGCGTCTTGACCACCGCTTTGGGCTGGAATCCCTGGGTCACCATCTGGTTAGCTCCGCTTGTAACCGTGGCGGCGGCGCTGATTATCGGTTTGCCCACCCTGCGTTTGCGCGGAACCTATGTGGTCTTGTTGACCCTGGCTTTTCATGAACTCCTGCGCAACTTTACCACTACCGGCCCCAAGGTTATCAGCGGCGGTGGTTACGGCTTAAAAACTGTGCCCAAGCTGGGCTTTGAAACCTGGTTTGGCGGCGGCAACGACAAAATCCTGTACTATTACCTGGGTTTAATCTTTTTTGGGCTGACTACTTATGCTATCTGGCGCATTCTCCATTCACCCATCGGCATGGCCTTCCGCGCCCTGCGCGACTCAGAAACCTATGCCATCAGCCGGGGGGTTGACCCCTTCCGGTTCAAATTGATCTTGTTTGCCTTTAGCGCCTTTTTTACCGGCCTGGCCGGCGGCTTTTTAACCCACTATCAAGGCTCCATCTCCACCTCAATTTTTGCCTTTGGTATTTTGATCAATCTATTAGCCATGATTGTGTTGGGCGGCTGGGGACGCTTTTGGGGGCCGATTGTGGGCACTGCTGTTTTAACCATTCTCCCGGAGGTGCTGCGGGCCGCGGACAACTATCGCAACCTCAGCCTCGGTATTGCCCTGGCTCTCATTGCCGTTTTAGCTCCGCAAGGTCTTGGCCCCCTCATCGCCGATGGTGTAAAAAAGCTCTTCCGCCGAGCAAATTAGTGATTCACCTAATGAGTTTTGACGACCAAATCCCGTAATCTGGAAGGTTGGAAGGCTGGCGGGTTGGCTTTATCCAGCCTTCCAACACATGACCAATTTTGAATGTCAAAATTCATAAGACGTGTAGAAAGAGTTGTAAGATGAGGCGATTAGCAGGCAAAGTGGCCCTGGTAACAGGCGCTGCGCGCGGGATTGGGCAGGGCGTCGCCCTATGCCTGGCCGAAGAAGGCGCGGAGGTGGTGGTCAACGATTTGGCTCCGCAGCCTGGCGCTGCAGTGTGGGACGCTCGCGCCACTGCTGAGAGCATAGAAAAGTTGGGCCGCCGCGC
Source organism: uncultured Caldilineaceae bacterium (assembly GCA_964505845.1). Classification (GTDB taxonomy): domain Bacteria; phylum Chloroflexota; class Anaerolineae; order 4572-78; family J111; genus DSQQ01. Next base: position 2,705 of record CAZDMM010000421.1, on the reverse strand, counting down.
CCTGGTGCATTATGCCGATGTATCTGATCGAGCGCAGGTAGAGGTGATGTTCCAGGCGGCCCTGGCTCACTTTGGCCGGCTTGACATCGTAGTAGCCAATGCCGCCATGACCATCCGGGAGTTGACTATCGAGGCAAAGTGGGAGCATGTGCAGCGGACGATTGAGGTCTGCCAATTTGGCGTTTACCACACCTGCCAGTTGGCGGCCCGGCACATGGCGGCCCAGACCCGGCCGGGTGGTAAAATCATTATCATCGGCTCGGTGCGGGCCATTGCCCCCATGCGCACCAGCGCCCCCTACGATATGGCCAAAGCCGCCATCAACCAGTTTGCCCGCACCCTGGCCGCCGAATTGGCCGATTATCGCATCAACGTTAATGTGATCAATCCCGGCTGGATTGATACCCCCGGTGAACGGAAATTGTTTACCTCAGACCAGATGGAGGCCGGGGCTAAACGGATTCCTTGGGGCCGGCTTGGCACGCCCCGCGACATTGGCCGCACCGCCGTTTTTTTAGCCAGCGACGACGCCGACTACATCACCGGGGCCGCCCTGACCGTTGACGGCGGCTATCTGCTGGGTTTGCGTGACATTTAGGAGAGATTGGAGATTGTGGGATTATCAATTTCCAATCTCTAATCTCCAATCACTATCTGTGGAGTAATTGGTACGATGCACCAAGAACAACGCCAGCGCGCCCACGATTTGTTAAAAAGTAAAGGTATCTCGCGGGCGCTCTTTGCCAACCCTTACACCATCAAATGGTTGACCGGCTTTGCTCCGCCGGTGCAGGTCGGCTTTAACTTTTTTGCCGGCGGCCCACCCCTGGTCTGGTATGAAGATGGACATTTTACCCTGCTGGTGGTAGACGCTTACGCCACCGATACCGCCGCTTTTGACAACGAGGTGGATGGGGCCGTCATCACCCACCTGGGCTACACCATCGAGCAGCCCCTGGCCGGGGTAGACCATCTGACCACTGCCCTGCGCCAGGCTGTCGGCCAGGCTGGCGCAGGAGGCCGGATTGGGTTGGAACAGCGCGACGTGCCGGCTTACTTTGCCCAGGTCATCCAGGAAGCGTTGCCCGGCCAAGTAGAATTTACGCCGGTGGATAATTGGCTGGAGCCGCTGCGGATGGTGAAAACGGCGGAAGAGCTGGTCAAACTGCGTGAGAATTTTGCCCTGACCGATGTGGGCCACGCGGCGGCGCGGCGGGCCACTGTAGCCGGAAAGCGAGAAATTGACGTGTGGGCCGAAGTCCACAGCGCCATCCAGCAGGCGGCGGGCCGGCGCGTCCCCCTGGGCAATGACTGCGTGGTGGGCTATCGCCAGCAAAACATTGGCGGCTGGCCCCTGGATTACGAAATCCGGCCCCACGACTCGCTGATTGTAGACCTCAGCACCATCCTGCACGGCTATTGGAGCGATAGCTGCGCCACCTACTTTGCTGGTGAGCCGACCGCCCGGCAGGTCGCCCTTCACAAAGTGGTCAGCCAGGCGTTGGAGCTGGCTATCTCGCTGGTCAGGCCGGGGGCCGTAGCCAAAGAGGTTGACCAAAAGGTGCGCCAATTCATTGCCGGCGCCGGCTACCCGGTTTATCCGCACCACACCGGGCACGGGGTCGGCGTTATCGGCCACGAAGCGCCCCGGATTGTGCCCTATAACGATGAAGTGATTCAAGAGGGCATGGTCATCCTGGTGGAACCGGCCATTTACCTGCCCGGCGAAACCGGCGTCCGGCTGGAAGACGCCCTGCTGGTCACTGCGGATGGGGCAGAAGTGCTGACGAAGCACGATAAGAGTCTGCCATAAGGGAGGGTTGGAAGAATGGAAGGCTGGAAGAATAGCTAACAACCTTCCATTCCTCCAGCCTTCCAACTTTTACCCTTAATTCAGGAATAACATACATGCTAATTATTGATTCTCATTTAGATTTAGCCTGGAACGCGCTGCAGTGGAACCGGGATTTGCTGCGCTCGGTTTACACCATTCGCACCCAGGAAAACCACACCGAGGGCAAAGCCCGCGCCATGAATACGGTGGCTTTGCCAGAACTGCGCCAGGGACGGGTGGCCCTGTGCTTTGCCACCATGCTGTCTCGTTCCACCGGGCAGGCTGTGCCCCACATTGACTACAGCTCTCCGGCGCAGGCTTACGCGATTGCTCGCGGCCAATTGGCTTATTATCGCGCCCTGGAACAGCAAGGCCACATCCGCATCATCACCGACCGGGCCGGTTTGGTTGACCACATTAGTGAGTGGCAGGCCTGGGATGCGGCCAACTCGCTCCACTGGCCGCCCCGCTTTCCGCTGACTTCTTCGCCGCTGCTGGGCTTTGTCATCAGCATGGAAAGCGCCGACTCTATCCTCAAGCCGGAGGATATCCCGGAGTGGTGGGAGGCGGGCCTGCGCATCATTGGGCCGGCTCACTACGGGCCGGGGCGATACGCCGGCGGCACCAGCACCGAACTCGGCTGGACGGACCTGGGCCTGGCCCTGCTGGCTTACATGGAGCAGGCCGGCATGATCCTGGATTTGACCCACCTGTCCGACCCTGCCTTTTGGCAGGCCCTGGAAAATTTTGATGGGCCGGTGCTGGCCAGCCACAACAATTGCCGGGCTTTGGTGCCGCACCAGCGCCAATTTAGTGACGAGCAGCTTAAGGCCATTTTCCAGCGCAACGGCGTCGTTGGGGTAGCCTTTGA